>NZ_JAVRHI010000233.1:0-24792 GCF_034105845.1 Streptomyces sp. CRN 30
GCAGCGCGGCCGCCTGGCGCGCCGGGATGCGGCCCGTGCCGGGCTCGCTCTGGCCCGACCTGGTCTGGACGGCTCCGGAGCCCGGCGGCGACGCCTCGGCGGCGGACCGCTCGGCGCGCGTCCAGCTGTCCCTGCGGCGGCTGCGGGCCATGGCCGAGGCGTACGCCCAGCCCGGCACGGGACTCACCGGTGACGACGCCTACGCCGGGGACGTGGTGGCCGGGCTCCGGCACGTGGTCACCGACGTCTACCACGCGGGCCGCGCCCCGTACGGCAACTGGTACGACTGGCAGATCGGCGGCCCGCACGCGCTGCTGGACGCCGCGCTGCTCCTCGCCGACCGCCTCGACGCCGGGCTGAGCACCGCGGTCACCGCAGCCGTGCGCGCCTTCGTGCCGGACGACGCGGTGGGCCCGTACACGGGGACGTCGACCGGCGCCAACCGGGTGGCCCTGTGCCGCACGATCGCCCTCGGCGGGCTGCTGGGCGAGGACGCCGGGCGCCTCGCGCTCGCCGCCCGCGCCCTCTCCCCCGTCTTCCCGTACGTCACCTCGGGGGACGGCCTGTACCGCGACGGGTCCTTCCTCCAGCACACCTCGGTGCCGTACGCCGGGACGTACGGCACCGAGCTGCTCGCCGGGCTGGGCCTGCTCCTCGCGCTGCTGGCGGGCTCCGACTGGGAGATCACCGACCCGGCCCGGGACAACGTCCTGGACGCCGTGGAACGGACGTACGCGCCGTTCGTCCTCGACGGGCTGTGCATGGACGCGGTCTCGGGGCGCGCGGTCTCCCGGGGCGCCCCGCCCGGCGCGTCGCCGAAGGACGACCACACGCGCGGCCACGCGGTCGTCGCCGCGGTCCTCGCCCTCGGCCGGGCGGCGGGCGGTGCCCGCGAGGCCCGCTGGCGGGCCCTGGCCAAGGGGTGGATCCAGCGCGGCCGGGTCCGCCCGGCGGAGACCGACCCGGTGCTCGACGTGGCGGGGCTCGCCCTGCTGCACGGCGTCCTGGCCGACACCGCCGTCACCCCGCTGCCCGAGCCGGTCGGGCACCGGCTCTTCCCCGGCCAGGACCGGGCGGTCCACCGGCGCGACGGCTGGACGGCGTGTCTGTCGATGGCCTCGGACCGCATCGCGCACTACGAGTGCGGCGGCGGGGAGAACCTGCGCGGCTTCCACACCGGCGCGGGCCTGCTCGCCTGGTGGGGCGACGACCGCACCGCCGAGCAGTACTCACGGACCTTCTGGGCCACCGTCGACCCCTACCGGCTGCCCGGCACCACCGTCTCGCTCAAGCGGCTCGCCGACGGCGAGGGCGGGCCGTGGGGCGCCGCCCGCCCCGACGCGCGGTGGACCGGCGGCGCCACCGACGGCACGTACGCCGCGGTGGGCCAGCACCTCAAGGGCCTGGCGTCGACGCTCGAAGCCCGCAAGTCCTGGTTCTTCCTCGACGAGGGCGTCCTGTGCCTGGGCGCGGGCATCACCGCCACGGACGGCGCACCGGTCGTCACGGTCGTCGACAACCGGCGCCTCGGCACCGCCGGTACGGAGGCCCTCACGGTGGACGGCGTCCGCGCGCCCGACGCCCTCGGCCGGGAACGGACGCTCGCCGGTCCCGGCTGGGCGCACCTGGCCGGGCACGCCGGCTACGTCTTCCCCTCGGGCGGGGACGTCACGGCGCTGCGCGAGGAACGCACCGGCCGCTGGAGCGACATCAGGAGCGGCGCCTCCACCGAGCCCTGCACCGACCGTTACCTCTCCCTCCGCGTGGACCACGGCACCGACCCGGTGGACGGCCGCTACGCCTACGTCCTGCTGCCCGGCGCCGGCGCCGTGCGCACCGGGTCCAGGGCCGGCGGTCACTACCGTCCGCTGGTCAACACCGCGCGGGCGCAGGGCGTCCGGGTGCCGGCCCTGGGGCTGACCGCCGTCAACTTCTGGGCGGCGGGCAGCGCGGGCCCGCTCACCGTGAGCGGCCCGTGCTCGGTGCTGGTGCGGCACCTGCGCGGCGGTACGGCGGTGCTCTGCGTCAGCGACCCGGCCCGCGCGCTCACCTCGCTCACCGTGACCTGGCGGCACCGGGTCACCGCGGTCACCGGCCGGCCGGGGACGGTCGTACGGGCCGTCCCCGGTCCGGAGCTGACGCTGGTCCTCGGCGATCTCACGGCGGAGGCGGGCGCCACCCAGCGGGTGACCGTGCGGACGGTGTGAGGTCAGCCGGCCGGGGCGGCCGTCACGGCGAGGTCGTTGTCGACGGTGTAGTAGGGCCGCAGGACCGTCCCGGCCACGGTGGCGGCGGGGAGGACGTGGACGTCCTTGCGGTCCGCCACGTCGTCGAGGAGGCGGGCGACGCGGACCCGGGCCGATGTCCCGTCCGGCCGGACGAAGACGTCCCAGATCCGGGTGGCGGTGCCGGTGTCGCCGGCCGGTGCGGCGAGTTCGGCGAGATCGGCCGTGAAGGTGAAGTCCCGGCGGTCGGCGGCGGCGCGGAGCGGGAGGAGCCGTTCGGTGCCGGTGCCGCGCGGGCGGAGCAGGACGGCCGCGTCGTCGGTGAGGGACGCGCCGTGCAGCCGGGCCGCGACGGTGAGCGTGCCGTCGGCGACCGTGACGCGGCCGGTCTCGGCGTGGGCGTCGCGCAGCCAGGCGCGGACCGCGAGGTATCCGTCCTTGGTGGCGTAGGGGACGCGGACGGCGACCGGCGCGGTGCGGTCGCGGGCCGCTCCGTCCACCAGGGCGCGCAGGTCCCGCGGTCCGGGCCGCGGACGGCGGCGGGCGGTGTCCGGTCCGTCGGTGAGGTACACGTCCCACCGGCCTTCCGCCAGGACGGTGCCGACCGGCAGGACGGCGGTGTGCCGTCCGTCGTCCGTCTCCCCCGCCGCTTCGAGGGGCAGGAAGTGGAGGGTCCGCTCCGGCTGTCCCTTCTTGGGGCGCAGCCGCAGCAGCAGCCGGGTGCCGGGGGCCGCCGCCGGAAGGCGCAGGCCGAAGGTGATCAGGCCGTCCGCGGTGACCGTGCAGTCGACGCGGGGGTCCGTCGTGTTCTCCGTGGTCATCGTCGTCCCTTCCGCACCGTGCGCAGCGCGCTGCTTCCCGTGGCGTGCACGGCGTCGCGCGCCGCGTATCCCCGGCCGACCAGGATCTGGCGCATCGGGGCGCGGTCCTGGCTGACGGGCCGTCCGGCCCGCCGTGCCTCGATCGCCTCCTCCATGAGGCGCTCGGCCTGGGCCACCACGGGGCCGGGGGCGAACCGGCGGGCGTTGTCCAGCGCGGAGCGGCCCATCCGGTGGCGTCGTTCGTCGTCCTGGACCAGTTCGAGGAGCGCGGCGCCGAAGGCGGCGGCGTCGCCGACGGGGACCAGCCGGCCGTCGACGCCGTCCTCGATGATCTCGCCGGGGCCGTAGGGGCAGTCGGTGCTCACCACCGGCAGGCCGCACCGCATGGCCTCCACGATGGTCATGCCGAACGGCTCGAAGTTGGAGGCGGCGGCGCCGATGGAGCCCTTGACCCACTCGGCCTCCATGGGGGCGGCGGCGCCCATCAGGAAGACGTTCTCGGAGAGGCCGAGGCTCTCTGTGAGGGCGCGCAGCCGGTCGTGTTCCTCACCCTTGCCGTAGATGCGCAAGCGCCAGTCGGGGCGCTCGGCGACGACCCGGGCGAACGCCTCTATGAGCAGGTCGTAGCGTTTGACCGGGACCAGCCGGCCGGCCGCGACGACCAGTTTGGCGTTGCCGTCGGCGGGCGGCAGGGCGGGGTCGGGGACGCTGTTGGGCAGGGCCTCGACGCGGACGCCGGGCAGCCGCATCTTGCGCCGGTAGGCGGCGGCGTCGGCCTCGGTGACGGTGGTGAGCACGTCGAGCCGCCGGTAGGCGCGGCGCAGGGCGGTGCGCAGCCGCGAGGGGTGGTTGTCGAGGGTGAGGTGCTCCTGTCCGACCCGGGCGACCCGCTCCGGCGCCTGGAGGGCGAGGTGCACGTTGAGTCCGGGGCGGGTGCCCACGACCACGTCGGCGTCGATGTCCGCGAGGCAGGCGCCGATGCGCTCGTCGGTGAGTTCGCTGTACTGCCGGTACCGGTACTCGGCGGCCGGGAAGACCTTGGCCGGCCGCAGATGCTGGGGGTGCTCCTTCTCCTGCCGCAGGTCCACCAGCGGTCTCAGGCCCACCCGGGGGTCCAGCTGGAAGTTGGGACGCTCCCGGTGCCGCAGCACGGAGACGATCTCCACGGTGTGTCCGACGGTGGCCAGTGCCTGGGCCAGGTTGAACGTCGTGGTGATCGTGCCTCCGATCCCGTAGGCGTTGTGCAGGAGGAAAGAGATCTTCATGGGGGGGTAGACGGCACCGTGTTCCGAACGGTTGTCCACCGTTACCACTTCGTGGTGGACCGGTTCACCTGCTGTTTCCCGGGCGGTGCGGGCGGACGGTCGCTCGTTCGTGTGGCGGTCGTGTCCGGTGTGCTCCGGTCGGGTGAGCGGGGTCCGGAAGGTCCGGAATCCGCTTATAGGGTTCCGCGGTGACTTCCACCCCAGTTGAGACCCAGCCCGTGCGTTCCGAAGACCTGGGCACGCTCCTCGTCATGTCCTGGAGCCGCGAGGACCCCCAGGGCAGCATCCCCTACATCCTCGCCTGCCCCCGCGGGGACGGCGCGAACGGACCCGGGGCGGCGTCGGAGGCCGCCGGGAAGTTGCTGGCCGCCGCCGGTATCCCGCCGAAGCACGAACTCGTCGACGCGGCGCGGCTGCCGAGCCTCCCGGTCGGGCTGCTCGTCCTGCCGGGTGCGGCGGTGCTCACGCTGCCGCAGGTGACCGCGCAGTTCGTGCCGCCGGAGGCGTGGCTGGAGGCGGTCGCCGAGCGGGGTTGCGCGTACCTCATCTTCACCACGCGGCCCTGGCCCGACGCGGAGCCCGGCGACGTCGAGGCGCTGGCGGCGTTCACCTCCGAGGAGGAGACGCTGAAGTCGGCGGCGCACGTGGCGCTGCCCGCCCGCAGGCTGCGCGGCTGACGGCACGGCGGGAGCGCACGGGGCGGTGCCACGGACTCCTTCCGGTCCGGGGCGCCGCTCCTGCCCGTTCCGGGCTTGGCAGAAACCCGCACTTGACAGATTTCATGCTCATGACAGATTTGTTGACGGACATTCAAGTCCCTTGTTCTACGCCCGTAGTTGGTCAAGGCTGTTCCCCGGTCCGGGAGCGGAACGCGACGCTCCCCGGTCCGTGTGCGCATCCCCGCGCACACCCCCCACAGCCGCGTACCCGACCCGGGGTGCGCGCTGCCTAGAGGAGGACCCCTCGTAATGGCACAACTGCGCAGCAAGAGACTCAAGTTCGCCGCGATAGCCGGCGTCGCGGCCGCCGCCCTCACCGGTGGTCTCACCGCGATACCCGCCCAGGCCGCACCGGCCGAGGGCACCGTCCTCGCCGCCGGTTCCCCCACGGCCGTCAAGGACAGCTACATCGTGACGCTCAAGAAGGACGCCGGGCTCAAAGCGTCCTCCGCCGCCGGCAAGGACCTCGTCGAGGAGTACGGCGGCACGGTGAAGAAGACGTTCCGCAGCGCGCTGAACGGCTACACCGCCAGTCTCTCCGCCACGGAGGCGAAGCGCCTCGCCGCCGACCCGTCGGTCGCCTCCGTCGAGCAGAACCAGCGCGTCAGCATCGCCGACACCACGCAGACCAGCGCGCCGTGGGGCCTGGACCGCATCGACCAGACCTCCCTGCCGCTCTCCGGCACGTACACCTACCCGGACACCGCGGGCAGCGGCGTGACGGCGTACGTCATCGACACCGGCGTCCGCATCACCCACCAGCAGATCAGCGGCCGCGCCTCCTACGGCTACGACGCGGTCGACGGTGACACCACCGCCTCCGACGGCAACGGGCACGGCACCCACGTGGCCACCACCATCGCGGGCACCACGTACGGCGTCGCCAAGAAGGCGAAGATCGTCGCGGTCCGCGTGCTGGACAACAGCGGGTCGGGCACCACGGCCGGCGTGATCGCGGGCATCGACTGGGTCACCGCCAACCACTCGGGCCCCTCGGTCGCCAACCTGTCGCTCGGCGGCGGCGCCTCCTCCACCCTGGACACGGCGGTCCGCAACTCCATCTCCAGCGGCGTCACCTACGCCATCGCGGCGGGCAACAGCAACGCCAACGCCTCCTCGTACTCCCCCGCCCGGGTCACCGAGGCCATCACCGTCGGCGCCACCACCAGCACCGACGCCCGCGCCAGCTACTCCAACTACGGTTCGGTGCTGGACATCTTCGCCCCCGGCTCCTCCATCACCGCCGGCTGGTACACCAGCGACACGGCGACCAACACCATCTCCGGTACGTCCATGGCGACCCCGCACGTCGCGGGTGCCGCCGCGGTCTACCTGGCGGGCCACACCTCCGCCACCCCGGCCCAGGTCTCCTCGGCCCTGACCAGCGGCGCGACCACCGGCAAGGTGACCAGCCCCGGCACCAGCTCGCCGAACCGGCTGCTGAAGATCGTGCCCTGACCGCGTGACCGGGTGACGTGACCCGTCCGGCACACCGCGCCCCCGGAGGCTACCCGCCTCCGGGGGCGTTCGGCATCCCCGAGATACTTGATCGTGATCGATTCTGCGCACAACAACCTCTTTTCAAGCACTCACGATCACCGACTCCGACGTTTCGGACCCTTGACATGGTCGGGACCCGGTCGATTTACTCCCGGTCAACGCCGACGTCGTCCCCGACCGGCGCCAGAGGTACGCCCAGCCGGTAGCTGGCTTCGCGCCAGGAGTCCGGACTGAGTCGCCAGGATCCGCCCGCGGCATCCGAGGCGGGGCCGTGCCCACCAGTTCTCGGGAGCTCGTCATGGATGCGGTCCCACGCAGCGTTCGCCCCTCGCGCCGCGGAGTGCTGCGGGCCGGCGGGGGCGCCGTGCTCGCGGCGGCCCCGGGCGCGGCCGTGACCGGTTGCGCGGCGGGCGGTGACGACGGGGTCGCCGCCGACGGCACGGTCACCATCGAGGTGTGGCACGGCCAGGCCGACACCGCCAAGAAGGTGCTCCAGGAACTCGTCGCCGACTTCGAGCGCGCCCATCCCAAGATCAAGGTGGACCTCGGCGGCGGCGTGCTCTCGGACGTGATGCTGCAGAAGGTGACCGCCGCCCTCGCCGCCGGCTCCTACCCCGACATCGCCTACATCTTCGGCTCCGACCTGGCCCGGGTCGCCCGCGGCCCGCAGGTCGTCGACCTCACCGGCACGGTCGCCTCCGGCCCCACGCCGTGGAAGAACTACTGGGCCGCGGCCCGCGACGCCGTCACCGTCAACGACCGGGTGCGGGCCGCGCCCGCGGTGCTCGACGCGCTCGCCGTCGTATGCAACAAGCGGCTGTTCGCGGACGCCGGGGTGGAGCTGCCGGAGGCCGGCTGGACCTGGGACGACTTCACCGACACCGCGCGGCGCCTCACCGACAGGGCCGCGGGCCGGTTCGGCACCGGCTGGCCCGGCACCGGCGACGAGGACACCGTCTGGCGGCTGTGGCCGATGATCTGGGACCTCGGCGGCGACGTCGTCGACGACAGCGGCAAGGGCATCGGGTTCGCCGACAGCGGCGTCCGCGCCCTGGAGGTGGTGGCCGGGCTCGCCCGCGACGCAAGCGTGTACATCGACCCCAAGCCCGGCAGCGAGCAGATGTACCAGGTCTTCATGTCGGGGCGGATGGGCATGGTGCCCACCGGCCCCTGGCAGCTGCCCGACATCGAGCAGGCGAAGGTCGACCACCACGTCGTCCCGCTGCCCAGCTTCAGCGGGAAGCCGGTCACCATCTCCGGCCCCGACACCTGGACCCTGTTCGACAACGGCGACGCCCGCAGCGAGGCCGCCCGCACCTTCGTCACCTGGCTGACCCAGCCCGCCCAGGACGTCCGCTGGGCGGTCGGCGCCGGCAGCCTCCCGCTCAGCCGCCGCACCGAGGACGAGCCCGCCTGGCGGCGCAGGCTGAAGGAGACCGAGGGCCTGTCGGTCTTCACCGGGGCCCTGGACTCCGCGCGGGTCCGGCCCGTGCACCCCGCCTACCCGGAGGTCTCGCAGGCGCTCGGGCAGGCCATCGTCGCCGTGCTGCTCGGCCGCAGCACCCCCGCCGAGGCCCTGCGGTCCTGCGCCGACGAGGCCGACGCCGCCCTGCTGATACCGCGTTGAGGAGCCAGAACGACATGCCGCGTCTCCCCCGAGCCATCACCCTCGCGGACCCGCCGGACCGGCGACGGGCCCTGCGCCGCAGACGCCGCGCCGAGACCGCCACCGCCTGGGCCTACCTCTCCCCCGCGGTCGTCGTCGTCCTCGGCCTCAGCATCGTCCCGGTCGTCTGGTCGCTGCTGCTCTCCTTCCAGGCCAGCGACCTCGTCACGCCGAGCCGCTGGGTCGGCGTCGACAACTACCGCGCCCTGGCCCAGGACCCGAACTTCAGCCAGGCCGTGCGCAACACCCTGCTCTACACGGTGCTGTACGTGCCGCTGAGCCTCCTCGGCGGTCTGCTGCTCGCCCTGGCCCTCAACCAGCGCATCCGGCTCGTGGGCAGCTACCGCACCCTGATCTTCGTACCGTTCGTGCTGTCGGCGACCGCGCAGGGCGTGCTGTTCTCCTTCATCCTCGACCCGGAGTTCGGCGCCGCCAACTCCGTCCTGCACCACCTCGGCGTCTCCCCGCAGGGGTTCCTCACCGACCCCGGGCAGGCCCTGCTCGTACTGGTCGCGGTCACCCTGTGGAGCGGCACGGGCTTCTGCGTCGTGGTGTACCTCGCCGCGCTCCAGGACGTCCCCCAGTCGCTGGTGGAGGCGGCCCGGCTGGACGGCGCCGGCCGGCTGCACCTGCTGCGCCACGTCACCCTGCCCACGCTCACCCCGGTCACCGTCTTCCTGCTGCTGTGGCAGATCATCCAGTCGTTGCAGGTCTTCGACCTGGTGTACGTCACCACCAAGGGCGGGCCGCTGGGCTCCACCACCGTGATCGTCTACTTCATCTGGGAGCAGGCGTTCAAGAACGCCACCGCCGGCTACGGCGCGTCGGCCGCCTACGTCCTGGCCGTCGCCCTGGGCCTGGCCGCCGGGATCGTCCGTCTCGCCCGGCGCCGCGAGCGCCCCCGCACGGAAGGGGCCCGCTGATGACGGCGACCTCCGCCCACCCCGACACCGCGACCGCCGCCGCCCCTTCCGCGCCGTCGGCCGTGCCCGCCCGGCGCCGCCGGGGACTGCCGTTCAGCCCCTGGCACCTGCTGCTCGCGCCGCTGGCGCTGATGTTCGCGGTGCCGCTGGTCTGGCTGGCGCTCAGCTCGGTGATGAGCGACGCGGAGATCAACCGGTTCCCGCCCGCGCTGTGGCCCTCCGGCATCGACCTCGGCGGCTACCGCTACGTGCTGGGCAACGCGATGTTCCCGCGCTGGTTCGCCAACTCGCTGATCGTCTCCGCCGTCACGGTCACCGCGAACCTGCTGTTCGGCTCGCTCGCCGGGTACGCCTTCGCGCGGATGCGGTTCGCCGGCTCCCGGGTGCTGCTCGCACTGATGCTGGCCACGATGGCCGTGCCGTTCCAGCTGACGATGATCCCCACGTTCCTGGTGATGAGGAAGCTGGGGCTGATCGACACGCTCGGCGCGCTGATCGTGCCGTCGCTGGTGACGCCGTTCGCGGTGTTCCTGCTGCGGCAGTTCTTCCTCTCGCTGCCCCGGGAGCTGGAGGAGGCCGCGTGGATCGACGGCTGCTCCCGGCTGCGGGTGCTGTTCCGGATCGTGCTGCCGCTGTCCCGGCCCGCCCTCGCGACCGTCGCCGTGCTGACGTTCCTGACCACCTGGAACGACCTGACGTGGCCGCTGATCGCCATCAACCACGACACGCAGTACACGCTCCAGCTGGGGCTGACCACCTTCCAGGGACAGCACCACACCAAGTGGTCCGCGGTGATGGCCGGGAACGTGCTGACCGTGCTGCCCGTCCTGCTCGCCTTCCTCGGGGCGCAGAAGACCTTCATCCAGTCCATCACCTCCAGCGGCCTCAAAGGCTGAGGGCCGCGGAAACCGAACTCCAGGAAGGCCCATGCCGCACACCTTCGACCTGCTCGTCGTCGGCGACGCCAATCCCGACGTCGTCGTCGGCCCCCTCGACGCCCCGCTCACCTTCGGCCAGCACGAACAGCTCGTCCCCGGCGGCGCGCTCACCCTGGGCGGCTCCGCCGCGATCATGGCCTGCGGGGCGGCCCGCCTCGGCCTGCGGGTGGCGTTCGCCGGCCGGGTCGGCGACGACGACGCGGGCCGCTACGTCCGCGACACCCTCGCCGCGCGCGGTGTCGACACCCGGGCGCTGGTCCTCGACCCCGGCCTGCCCACCCCGCTCACCGTGATCCTGACCCGGGACGACGACCGGGCGATCGTCACCGCGCCGGGCACGCTGGCCGCCACCACCCCCGACGACGTCCCGGCCGAGCTGCTGGGCGCCGCCCGGCACGTCCACTCCGCCTCGTACTTCCTGCTGCCGAAGCTCGCCGCCGGACTGCCCGGACTGCTCCGGACCGCCCGCGCGCAAGGGGCGACGACATCCCTCGACACCAACGACGACCCGGCCGGGCACTGGGACCCGGAAGGGCTCGCCGCCGTCCTCCCGCACGTCGACTACCTGCTGCCCAACGCCGCCGAGGCCCGGCACCTGGGCGGCTCCGCCGACCTCGCCGAGGCCGCCGCCGCGCTCGCCGGGCGCGGCCCGGTGACCGCCGTCAAGGACGGTGCCGAGGGGGCGCTCTGCCACGACGGGCAGAGCCTCACCCGCACCCCCGCCTTCCCCCTGAGCCCGGTGGACACCGTGGGCGCGGGCGACAGCTTCGACGCCGGTTTCGTCGCCGGGCTCCTCGCCGGACTGCCGCTCGCCCGGACGCTCGAACTCGCCGCCGTCTGCGGGGCGCTGTCCACCCGTGCCCCCGGCGGCACCCCCGCCCAGCCCACCTGGGACGAGGCCTTCGCCCAGGTCACCCGCGACCGAAAGAATTCCGCATGAGCACCGCTCACCCGACCGCGCCCAAGATCACCTTCATCGGCGCCGGCAGTGTCGTCTTCACCCAGGGACTGCTCGCCGACCTGTTCGCGTTCGACGAGCTGAAGTCCGCGCACATCTCGCTGCACGACATCGACGCCGAGCGCCTCGCCACCGCCGAGGCGGCGGCCCGGTACATCGCCGACGAGCGCGGCGCCACCCCCACGATCACGGCACACGCCGACCGCCGCGCGTCCCTGGTCGACGCCGACTTCGTCATCAATATCGTCCAGGTGGGCATGGGCGAGGCCACCCGCACCGACTTCGAGGTGCCGGCCCGCTACGGGCTGCGCCAGACCATCGGCGACACCCTGGGCGTCGGCGGGATCTTCCGCGCGCTGCGCACCTTCCCGCTGCTGAAGGCGCTCGGCGAGGACATCGCCGAGGTGTGCCCCGAGGCGTGGCTGCTCAACTACACCAACCCGATGGCGATGAACGTCCAGTACCTGGCCGAGGCCACGGGCCTGACCCGGGTGGTGGGCCTGTGCCACTCGGTGTACTGGACGATGCAGGGCCTGTGCGAGCTGCTGAAGGTCCCCTACGACGAGGTCACCTACCAGGCTGCGGGCGTCAACCACCAGGCGTGGGTGCTGCGCTGGGAGCACGAGGGCCGTGACCTGTATCCCCGTCTCGACGAACTGATCGCCGGGGACGAGCAGTTGCGGCGGCGGGTCCGGGTCGACATGTACCGGCGCCTCGGCCACTACCCGACGGAGACCAGCGAGCACTCCTCCGAGTACGTGCCGTGGTTCCTGCACCACCCGGGCGAGATCGAGCGGCTGCGGCTGCCCATCGGCGCCTATCTCGGCATCGTCGACGAGAACGTGGCCGAGTACGAGCGCACCCGGGACGCGCTCGCGTGCGGTGCGCCGCTGACCGTCGAGGGCACCATGGAGTACGCGCCGCAGATCATCCACTCCATGGTGACCGGCACTCCCCGTACCGTCTACGGCAACGTCCCGAACCGCGGTCTGATCGACAACCTCCCCGCGCACGGCGCCGTGGAGGTGCCCTGCCTGGTGGACGCGGCGGGCGTGCAGCCCACCCGGATCGGCGCGCTCCCGCCGCAGCTCGCGGCCCTGAACCGGACCTACCTCAGCACCACCGACCTGGTGGTCCGCGCGGCGACGGAGGACGACCCGAAGCACATCCGGCACGCGGCGATGGCCGACGCGGCGACGGCCGCCACCCTCACGGTGGAGGACATCTGGCGTCTGTGCGACGACATGGTCCGCGCCCACGCCGACCGGCTGCAGCCGTCGCTGCGGGCGGTGCTGGGAAGCTGACCCGACCGCGCCACGGCCCGACCGCGCCACGGCCCGGTCGCCGCGCGGGCCGTGCCGGGCCGGGTGCGGATCTCGGCGCGCAGGACCCGGAACGGCCGCTGGTGGTACGGGCACGTGACCGGGTCCACCGGGTCGGCGGCGGCGAGGGCCGCGCGGCCTCATGGCAGAAGCGGCGGGACAGGCCCAGGCCGGGCACGCGAGGCGGAGCGGTCGTGCCGGGATGACGCACGGCGCCGGACCCCCGGGCGACCCGTTCTCCCCCGTCCTGTGGCCGGGAAAAACCGGAGGCGGCGGGTGCCTCGGCGCCGCTAGGGTCCCCGGATGCCTGATGAGGACGGTTACTTCGGAGAAGAGGTCGCGGCGTCCTACGACGCCTCGGCGGCGGACATGTTCCGGGCGGAGGCGGTGGACCCGGCGGTCGATGTGCTGGCCGGACTGGCCGGGGACGGCCGGGCGCTGGAGTTCGCCGTGGGCACCGGGCGGCTGGCGCTGCCGCTGGCCGCGCGCGGTGTGCCGGTGCACGGCATCGACATCTCCCGGGCCATGGTGGCCCGGCTGCGCGCCAAGCCCGGCGGCGACGGCGTCGGTGTGACGATCGGGGACATCGCGACGACGCGGGTGGAGGGCACGTTCTCCCTCGCCTACCTGGTGTTCAACACCATCAACAACCTGACCACGCAGGACGCCCAGGTGGAGTGTTTCCGCAACGCCGCCGCCCATCTGCGGCCCGGCGGTCACTTCGTGATCGAGGTGGGGGTGCCCGACCTGCGCCGGCTGCCCCCCGGGCAGAGCGCCGTGCCGTTCCGGATCGGTGCGACGGAGTGGGCGTTCGACACGTACGACACCGTGACGCAGGCGATGAGTTCGCACTACGTCACGGTCGTGGACGGGCACGCCGAGCACCGGGCCTTCCCGTTCCGGTACGTGTGGCCGTCCGAGCTCGACCTGATGGCGCGGCTCGCCGGGCTGCGGCCGGCGAACCGCTGGGAGGGGTGGTCGCGGGCGCCGTTCACCACCGAGAGCACGGGGCACGTGTCGGTCTGGGAGAAGCCCGCGGACTGACGCTCCGTCACCGGTGACTGCCCTTGTGGGCAGCCGGTCCTGCCCCGGCGTCTCCTGACGGCGCCGGGGCCACGGGTTACCTTCCGTGCGTGAGCATGCTGCCCTCCCGGCCGCCGTCCCCGGCGTGCGCGGACCGTCCCGAACCCGAACTCCCGTCCGAGCCGACCGGACAGGACCCGGACGTCGGACAGGGGACCCCTCCGCAGGAGGAGACGGAGAAAAAGAAGAAAAAGAAGAAGCGGCGCGGGCCCGGCCCCTTCGTCCTGCTGGTGCTCCCCGGTCTCGTCTCCCTCACGGGGGTCGCGACCTTCTTCGCCGTGACGGGCGGCTTCACCGTCGAGTCCGAGCAGGCGGCCGGCCCGGAGCAGGCCGCGGCCCCCGGGGTCGACGCCTCCTACGTGCCGTGGCTGCGCAAGGCCGCCGCCGACTGCGAGGTGGTCTCGCCCTCCGTGCTCGCCGCGCAGATCGACCAGCTCACCGGCTGGACCGACGACACGGGCAAGCTGTCGGGCCAGCGGGGCATCGCCGCCTTCACCGACGAGGCGTGGCACACCTGGGGCAAGGACTCCGACGGCAACGGCCGTTCCACGCCCCGCGATCCGGCCGACGCCATCATGGCCCTCGGCCGCCAGGACTGCTCCCTGACCGCCGAGGTCACCGACCTGCGCACCGAGGGCCGCGTCAACGGCGACCTCGTCGACCTTCTTCTCGCCGCCTACGCCACCGGCGTCGACGAGGTGGCGGAGGCGGGCGGCGTCCCGGACGACGCTCGGACCTACGTCACGGAGGTCAAGGGGCTGCTGTCGGGGTACGCGTCGCTGGACAAGGAGGAGACGAGCGGCGCGCCCACCGCGGCCGGCGCCATCCTCGCCGCGCCCGTGAGCACGCTCACCGTCACCTCGCCCTACGGTTCGCGCGAGCACCCGCTGACCGGCGTGACCAAGCTGCACACCGGCATCGACTTCGCCGCCGCGCAGGGCGCGCAGGTCTTCGCGGCCCGCGGCGGCCAGGTGGTGTTCGCCGCGTCGACCAGCGCGTACGGCAACCGCATCGTCGTCGACCACGGCGAGATCGAGGGCAAGCGGCTGCAGACGACGTACAGTCACCTGTCGTCGATCGAGGTGGCCGTGGGGCAGACCGTCGAGACGGGCACCCCCATCGGCCGGGCGGGCTCCACCGGCCTGTCCACCGGTCCTCACCTGCACTTCGAGGTCATCTACGACGGCTACTACTCCAACCCCCAGCCCTGGCTCGCCCCGTCGGGCTGAGGCCGGCCGGGGCCGTACGGCGCCACCGCGCGGCGAGGTACTTTCCCGTCATGCACACCATCGCCGTACTGGCCCTGGACCAGGTCGTCCCGTTCGATCTGTCGACCCCCGTCGAGGTCTTCTCCCGCACGCGGCTGCCGGACGGGCGGCCCGGTTACCGCGTCCGGGTGTGCGCGGAGCGGCCGGAGGTGGACGCCGGTGCGTTCACGCTGCGCGCTCCGTGGGGCCTGGAGGGTCTGGAGGACGCCGACACGGTCATCGTGCCGGGTACCGCCGATGCCACCGCGCCGGTCGGTCCCGCCGTCCGGGACGCGCTGCGGGCCGCCGCGGCGCGGGGCACCCGGATCGCCTCCATCTGCTCGGGCACCTTCCCGCTGGCCGCGACCGGGCTCCTCGACGGCCTGCGGGCCACCACGCACTGGCTGGCGGCCGGTCTGCTCGCCGACCGGCACCCGGAGATCGAGGTCGACCCGGCCGTGCTGTACGTGGACAACGGGCAGATCCTCACCTCGGCCGGTGCCGCGGCGGGCCTGGACCTGTGCCTGCACATGGTCCGGCGGGACTACGGCTCCGCGGTCGCCGCGGACGCCGCCCGGCTGTCGGTGATGCCGCTCGAACGGGAGGGCGGGCAGGCGCAGTTCATCGTCCTGGACCACGCTCCCCGCCCCCAGGGCTCCGTCCTCGAACCGCTGCTCGCCTGGCTGCACGAGAACCTCGCCCGGGAACTCACCCTGGACGACATCGCGGCGCAGGCCGGGACCAGCACCCGGACGCTGATCCGGCGCTTTCGCGAGCAGACCGGCAGCACGCCGCTGCAGTGGCTGCACCGCGCCCGTGTCCGGCAGGCCCAGCACCTGCTGGAGACCACGCGTCACCCGGTGGAACGCATCGCCACGCAGGTCGGGTTCGGCTCGCCCACGGCCTTCCGGGAGCGGTTCAAGCGCACCACGGGGGTGAGCCCGCACGCCTACCGCCGCGCCTCCGGACGGACGACGGTGAGGTGACGACCGGCCCTAGCCGGGTGGCCGCTCGCCGTCGGAGGGCCGCATCCGGGTGCGCAGTTGCCCCGCCTCCGCCAGGGTCCGTGCCGCCGCGGCAGCCAGCCGGGGCCGGTTGCGTACGAACCGCCGGGCGACCCGGGCCGGTTCCCGGGCCAGCAGGTAGGTGGCGGCGCCCGGTACCGGCCGCAGCACGGCTCCCTCGTAGACCCGCAGGTCGCGTGTCTTGAGGGACTCCTTGTAACGGGCCGGGCCGGTGCCGAGGTCGACCGTGCGCACGCCGTCGGCCGCGGCGGCCTCCAGCATCCGCAACTGCATGAGCAGGCCGGGGGAGAACTTGCCCCAGGCGCGGTCGTAGGCCGGGAACCACCAGGACAGCACCGTGGCCGAGCGCAGCCCGAAGTGGGCGGCGACGGGCCGGTCACCGGCGTACAGCACGGAGAGCGTTCCCCGGCACTCCGGTTCGCCGCTCTGTCCGAGCAGGCCGATCAGCTGGGTGATCCACTCCTGTGCGAACCGGTCCCGCCGGCCGGTGCGGCGGTACTGCGCCGACTTCCAGCGCATCAGCTCGCGCAGCGCGGCCGGGTCCTGGGCGTCGAGGACGAACCGCACCTCGCCGGCGCGCCGGGCGAGTTTGCGCTCCTTGGCCCGCAACTGTCTGACGAGCGACGGCGCGGTGGCGCGCAGTCGCCGCGCGTACCGGTCGTAACCGTCGTCGAGGTCGACGACCGGGGAGGCGAGTTCCTCCACGGCGTGCGGTACGAAGGTGTGCTGTCCCTCCTCCAGGCTGTCGAACTCCCAGGAGGACAGGCCGCACTCCCGCAGCAGGCGTCCCGGGTCGATTCTGATCCCGGGCCTCAGGACCGCGCCCTGGCTGTCGGAGACGCCGAGCCCCACGGCCCGTCCCCGGCCCAGCGGCCCCTTCTCGTACGGGAAGTAGCCGACCGGTACGGCGTCCTCCCGCAGGACGGCCACCCGGACCCCGGGCCGCACCCGGCCGACGGCCGCGGTGAACACCGGGTCGAGGAAGGGGTTCGCCGGTGCTCCCGAGCCGGCGCGGATCTCCCTCCACAGCTTGACGTCGTCGGTACCCAGTTCGTCCGTCCGAAGAATCTCGATGTGTTTTCCCGGCATGGCTGATGCCTCCCGTGTGGTCGGTCGAGGACACACGCGGGCCCGTCGGTCATCGCGTCCCGGCAGCGGGCAGTCGGCAGGCCGCACGACGCGGGCCCTGGTTACCGCTGTCGCCGCTCAGCAGCGGAACGTCTGGAGAAGTACCGCTCCGGTGGGCGGAGCGCCGGCCGCCGGCCGTTCGGCCCCGGCCGCGTCGTGGAGATCCGTCGAGTCGCGGCCGGCCGCGGACTCCCGTACGGGGGCGATAGCCCAGGCCGTGCCGGCCGCGCCCGCGGTACGCGCGGGACGCACCGCGACCCGGCGGGTGGCGGTGCCGTCGTCGCACGGACAGGGGTCGGTGAGGCTCTCGGCACGGTGGCTGTCCGCACCGCTGCCGGTGGAGGGCATCACGGACACGCCGGACAGGGGCGGTGCGCCGTCCGCGGCGCGCGATCCGCCGTTGGGGGCGACGAGGTTCAGCAGCACCGAGGAGACCAACAGCACCAGGGCCATCGCCCATCGACGCCGCACCATCGGACTCCTGCCCTGCGTCTTCGCGGGGATCGGCATACGGGTGCCGGAACGGACGTCTCCCCCGGCTGCGCCCGGCCGCGTCTTCCAGTAGGCCGACCTTGCCGGTGCGCGTCAAGTCCCGCGCACGGGAACGGCGGACTCCGGGCGGTCACGGGGCCGGTCTCCCGCGCCCGGACCGGGGTTCAGCGCTCGTCGGCGCGTGACAGCACGTCCTTGATCTCCTCGCGGACCACCGTGCGCGCCTGGGCGGGGAGGGCGCCGAGGGCCCCGGCGTCGACCGCGTCGGCGGCGTCCTCGGCGTTCGCGCAGTGGCCGGTGGTCTCGTCGACCACCTCGTAGCCGTCACGGACGGCGACCCGCAGCAGGCGGCGTCCGTCCTCGCCCCGGTGCACGGCGGTGGCGACGACCAGCGGCGGCGGGCCGCCCGCGTCGGCCGGCAGCTTGCGGTACCCGCTGGCCACCGGCGCGCTCCAGGCCAGGGAGAGCAGCAGCCGCCGCTCGGCCAGCAGGTCGGTGAGGTCGGTCTCGTAGGTCCGTTCCTTGGAGAGCACGGTGGCGCGGGCGTCCAGGACCAGCGCGGCGGGGAGCAGGCAGCGCAGCGTGCTGCCCACGATGTTGCCGCCGACGGTGGCCGTGCGGCGCACGGCCCCGGTGCCCACCGTGCCGGCGGCCCGCCGCAGCACCTCGGGCACCCGCTCGTCGATCCGGTGCAGCAGTACGGCCGCGCCCAGCGTCTCGCGTCCGATGCCGTTGGCCTCGGGCAACTCCCGCAGGGACATGGCCAGGTCGGGGAACCCGTCGCGTTGCCAGCCCGCCCAGACGAGAGTCGCCCCGCCTATGGGGACCGCCCCCTGGGCGAGGTACTCCTGCGCTTCGGACACGGACGTGGGCAGACGCAACAGCACGGCAGCCGACCTGCCTTCCTCGGGGGTTCGGTGGTGGCCGGGGGACGGGGGGACGCTGCCCCGGCCACATGATCGCTTACATGGGGATTGTGCCCACGCCCACAGGGGCGCGTACAGGGCTCACGCGATCACTTCGTGCGCCCCTTTTGCGCTGGCGCACCACCTGATGCCCCGCGGAACGGTACGGGGTGGCGGCCCGGCGCGCTACGGGCGGTGCGCCGCGGCGTCCTTCGCCAACTGAACGGCCGAGAGCAGACTGAGCCCCGGCGCCGACTCCCGCAGCACCTTGATCGCCCGTACGGAGTCGACGGGTCCCTCGTGCCCGGCGGCCGTGAGCCGTTCATGGACCCAGCGGGCGCGCAGGGCGGCGTCCGGCACGGCCGCCGCCTGCGCGACCAGGGTGGCGGCGCGCTCCAGCCCCGGCCGCTCCTCCGGGCCGGCGTCGGCGAGCGCCGTGCGCAGGGCGGCGGCGATGACGTCCGCGTCGCGCAGGACGAGGACGTTGACTTCCGGGGCGTTGCGTCGTGCGAACATGCGTCCATCGTCGGCGCCGCGCGCCGTGCCGATCAAGGGAGTTGAGGTGCTTCTGAGCCGCGCCGGCCGCGCGGGCGCCCCCCGCGCGTCAGTCCGTGCCGACGGGGTCGGTGTCGACGCGGCCGGCGAGCCGCTCGTAGCGCTGCCGGGCCGCCTGCGGCGTGCCGAGGCCGAGGCCGAAGGCGATCTCCTGCCAGGTCATGCCCCGGCCGCGGGCCATGGCCAGCAGCCCGGCCTCCAGTTCGTCCAGTTCGCCGCGGACCAGCGGCACCAGGGTCAGGGCGGCGGTGATGTCGGAGCGGTCCACCCCGGGTTCGCCGTCGTCCGGCAGCGCGGCCCCGCTGAGCAGGAAGGAGACGAGCCGGACGGCCTCGTGCGGGGCGAGGAGCGCGGGGTTGACCTGGCGGCGGCGCTGGGCGTCGGTGGCGGCGTGGCGCTCGGCGATGCGGAAGAGGGAGGCGTACACCCGCTGGGCGCGGGCCTCCTCCGCCCTCGGTGGCGTGAAGACGTCGGCGGACGGTCCGGATTCGGGCGGCGGCGGGTTCGTGGACATGCCCCCATCCTGTCCGGCTCTGCGACCCGTTGACAACCAGTTATTGTGAACGACTTGTTCAAAGGGCCGTCCCGCACGCTCTGCCCGGCGCGCGCCCGCCCGCGAACCCCGCGAGGATCAGTGGATGGGTGTCGTACTGCCGGTCCTCTTCGCGCTCCTCGCCGCGTTCAGCAACGCGACGGCCACCGTGCTCCAGCGGCGGGCCGCGCTGACCGTGCCGCAGTCCCAGGGCTTCCGTCCCTCCCTCGTCCTGGACCTGCTGCGGCGGCCCGTGTGGCTCGCCGGGATGCTCGCCGTGATCGTCGCCGGGGTCGGCCAGGCGGCGGCGCTGGCGACCGGTCCGCTCTCCCTCGTCCAGCCGCTGTTCGTCCTCGAACTGCCGCTGGCGCTGCTGCTCGCGTCGCTCGCGACCGGCCGCCGGCTGCCGCCCGTGATGTGGGCCGCGGTGGCCGGCGTGGTGGTCGGCCTCGGCGTCGCGCTCGGGGCGGCGTCCCCCTACGGCGGTCGGGCCGAGGTGTCCGCCCTGCGCTGGGGGCCGGCCCTGGCGGCCTGCGCCGTGGCGGCCGTGCTGCTCGCCGGGGCCGGGGTGCGGCGGCCCGTGGGCAAGGCGCGGGCCGGCTGCCTGGGCGCGGCCACCGCGGTCTGCTACGCCCTGACGGCCGCGCTGATGAAGGACTCCATGGCGGTGCTGGACACGGACGGGGTGACCGGCTTCCTGACCGCGTGGCAGACGTACGCGTTCGCCGCGGCCGGGGTCGGCGCCGTCCTCCTGCTGGAGCACTCCATGCAGGGCGGGCCGCTGGTCGCCTCGCAGCCCGCGCTCACCCTCGGGGACGCGACGGTCAGCCTCCTGCTGGGCGTCTTCCTCTACCTCGAACATCTGCGGACCGGCTGGTGGCTGCTGCCGCAACTGCTCGGCGTGGCCCTGGTCGTCGTCGGTGTGCTGACCCTGGCCCGGCGCGGGGTCGACCTGCGCACCGGCGGCTGACCGGTCCCCCGACGGCACCCCAGAAGATGCCCGATACAGACATACGGGGCACAGTGGTCGCACTGTCCCACCCTCCCCGGTGACTGTTCAGCAACCCCCGAAAGGCGCCATGTCCGAGGCCGCACCGCCGGACGCCGGGCGGGAGTCCCCGCCCGCCGCCAAACTGCCGCTGTTCACCCTGACCGCCATGGTCGTCGGGTCGATGGTCGGCGCCGGCGTCTTCTCCCTGCCCAGCCGCTTCGCCGAGGAGACCGGCGTCGCCGGGGCCCTCATCGCCTGGGCGGTCGCCGGGACGGGCATGCTGATGCTGGCCTTCGTCTTCCAGTCGCTGGCCGTGCGCAGGCCCGATCTGGACGCGGGGGTGTACGCGTACGCCAAGGCCGGGTTCGGCGAGTACCTGGGTTTCTTCTCCGCCTTCGGCTACTGGGCCAGCACCTGCGTCGGCAACGTGACGTACTGGGTGCTGATCATGTCGACCGTCGGCGCGATCTGGCCGGAGCTGGGCGAGGGCGACACCGCGGTGGCGGTCGTGCTGTCCTCGGTGGGGCTGTGGGCGTTCTTCTTCATGATCCGGCGGGGCGTGAAGGAGGCCACCGCCATCAACAAGGTCGTCACGGTGGCCAAGCTCGTCCCCATCGTGATCTTCGTGATCCTGGCCCTCTTCTCCTTCGATCCGGGCGTGTTCGCCGGCAACTTCGGCGGCGCCGACTACGCCGGTTCGCTCTTCTCGCAGGTGCGCGGCACGATGCTGGCCACCGTCTTCGTCTTCCTCGGGGTGGAGGGCGCCAGCGTCTACTCGCGGCACGCCAGGCGCCGCTCCGACGTGGGCCGGGCGACCGTCCTGGGCTTCCTCAGCGTCTTCGCCGTCTTCGCCTCGGTGACGATCGTGTCGTACGGCATCCTGCCGATGAGCGAGATCGCGGGGCTGAGCCAGCCCTCGATGGCCGGTGTCCTGCAGTCGGCGGTCGGCACCTGGGGACGGGTCTTCGTCAGCGTCGGGCTGATCGTCTCGGTGCTCGGCGCCTACCTGGCGTGGACGCTGATGGCCGCCGAGGTGCTGTTCGTCGCCGCCCAGGACGACGACATGCCGCGCTTCCTGCGCCGCGCCAACGCCGTGGACGTGCCCGTACCCGCGCTGCTGATGACGTCGCTGCTCACCCAGGCGGTGCTGATCGTCACCAGTTTCTCCGACGACGCCTTCGACTTCGCGCTCAACCTGACCAGCGCGCTGTCGCTGATCCCGTACCTGCTGGCCGCCGCCTTCGCGGTACGGGCCCGCGCCCGCACCCCCGTCGCGGCGCTGGCGACGCTGTACACCGCGTTCCTGCTGTACGCGGCCGGCCTCAAGTACCTGCTGGTGTCGTTCGTCCTCTACGCCCCGGCGACCGTCCTGTTCGTGATGGCCCGCCGGGAGCAGGGCCGGCGCCTGTTCTCCCCCGCCGAACTGGTCGTGCTGGCCGTCTCCGTCGCGGGCGCGGTGCTCGGCGTCGTCGCCCTGGCCGCCGGCTGGATCAGTCTGTGAACGCACCACACCTGGAGGTCACGTGACCGACGACCACAGCACCGCCGGACCGGCCCTCGGCGTCCACTCCGAGGTCGGCACCCTGCGCAAGGTCCTGGTGTGCTCCCCCGGGCTGGCGCACCGGCGGCTCACCCCGACCAACTCCGGCCACCTGCTCTTCGACGACGTGATGTGGGTGGAGAACGCCCAGCGCGACCACGCGGACTTCGTCGCGGCCCTGCGCGCGCGGGGCGTGGACGTCGTCGAACTGCACGACGTGCTCGCCCGGACCATGGCGATCCCCGAGGCGAGGAGCTGGCTCCTGGACCGCAAGATCGTGGCCAACCAGACCGGCATCGGACTCCTGGACGCCACCCGCGCCTACCTGGAGTCCCTGGAGCCGCGGCGGCTCGCCGAGTACCTGATCGGCGGGCTCGCCACCGCCGACCTGCCGGACGACTTCCGCTCCGGGTACGTGACGCTCGCCCGGGAGTCGACCGGCGCGCGCGAGTACCTGATGCCGCCGCTGCCCAACACCCTGTACACCCGGGACACCACCTGCTGGCTGTACGGCGGGGTGACACTGAACCCGCTGTACTACCCGGCGCGGCACGACGAGACGCTGCTGATGAAGGCCGTGTACCTCTTCCACCCCGACTTCAAGGGGTCGACGGTGTGGTGGGGCGACCCCGAACTCGCCTGGGGCCAGGCCACCTTCGAGGGCGGCGACATCATGCCGGTCGGCGGCGGTGTCGTCCTGATGGGCATGAGCGAACGCACCTCGCGGCAGGCCATCACCCAGGTCGCCGCGGCGCTGTTCCGGCAGGGCGCCGCCGAGCACGTGATCGTCGCGGGGATGCCTCGCCTGCGGTCGGCCATGCACCTGGACACCGTCTTCACCTTCGCCGACCGGGACGTCGTCACCCTGTACCCGCGGATCATGGACGCCGTGCGCACCTTCTCGCTGCGGCCCGCCGACCGGGCACCCGGCATCGAGGTGCGGGACGAGGGCGCGACGCCCTTCACCGAAGTCGTCGCCCGCGCGCTCGGCCTGGACTCGCTGCGGGTGGTGGAGACCGGCGGCGACGTCTACGCCTCCGAGCGCCAGCAGTGGGACAGCGGCAACAACGCCGTGGCCGTGGAGCCCGGCGTGGTCTTCACCTACGACCGCAACACCCACACCAACGCGCTGCTGCGCCGGGCGGGCATCGAGGTCGTCACCATCGTCGGCGCCGAGCTGGGCCGCGGCCGGGGCGGCGGGCACTGCATGACCTGCCCGCTCGTCCGCGACCCGGTGGCCTTCTGACACCGGGCGGCCGGCCCGGCCGTACGCCGTCCGAGTGGTGCGTCGGCGGACACGGCCGTAGCGTCGTACCGGAAAGAGGCTTTGGCCGAACGGCGGGAGCGGACATGCGCGGACATGCGATGAGGGCAGCGGTCACACTCGGTGCCGCCGTGGCACTCGCGGCGCCCCTGACGGCGGCGTCGGCGACGGCACCCACGCCGGGGGACCCGGATCCGCACCGGCACCGCGGCGGGACCACCGTCCTGGCCGACTGCCAGGGACAGTCCGAGGTGCGGCCCGGCAGCCACCTGCTCGCCTGCGGTGACGGCAACAGCCGGCTGGTGTCCCTGCACTGGGGACGCTGGGACGCGGACACGGCGGTCGGCCGGGGCGTGAACCAGGTCAACGACTGCGATCCGTACTGCGCGGCGGGTACGTTCCGCTCGTACCCGGTGACGGTGCGGCTCGAAGCGCCGACGGGCGGGCACGGCTCCGGTGAGCGGCACTTCACGCGGATCAGTGTGACGTACACCGACGGCAGGCCGGACGGCTCGCCGCGTACGGTCAGCTACCCCCTGGGCTGACGCCCCCGGGACGGGACGCCCGCACCGGGCGGTCCGGGAGCACCAGGCGGCAGCTGTCGCCCGGCTGCACCCGGACCGCCCGGTCCGGCAGGCGGACGTCGATCGGCCGCCGGTCGGAGGCCGGTACGGCGATCTCCAGCATCCCCCGCTCCAGGCGCAGCCGGACACCCCAGTGGCCCCGGTAGCGCAAGGAGAAGCCGTACGACGACAGCTCGGGCAGCGGCACCGGGTCAAGCCACAGCGCGCCGGACCGGGTCTCCAGGCCGGTCAGGCCACGCTGGACGAGGTCGAGGGTGCCGGCCATGGCGCCGAGGTGGATGCCCTCTCCGGTGGTGCCGCCCTGGAGGTCGGCGACGTCGCCCTTGAGCGCCTCCTGGACGTAGGACCACGCCTCGGCGCGGCGGGCGCGGGCCAGGACCCAGCCGTGCACGAGGCCGCTGAGCGTGGAGCCGTGGCTGGTGCGGGCCAGGTAGTGGTCGACCGTGCGCCGCCAGAGGTCGTCGTCGAGGCGGTGGCCGAGCCGGTGGAACAGTCCCCCCAGCTCGGCCGGTCCGAAGAGGTAGCCGAGCATGAGGACATCGGCCTGTTTCGAGGCCCGGTAGCGGTTGACGGTGTCGCCCTCGGCCTCCAGGACCCGGTCCAGGCGCCGGATGTCGCCGTACCGCTCGCGGTAGCCCGCCCAGTCCAGCTCGGCGAGGGCGCCGTACCCCTCGAACTGGCTGATGACGCCCTCGTGGAAGGGGATGTGCAGGGTGCGGGAGATCTCCTCCCACCGCTCCGGCTCGCCGCGGTCCAGCTCGGTGCGCTCTACCAGTTCGCGGCGGCGCGGCTCGGGCAGGGCGCGCAGCACCTCCAGGGCGCGGGTGAGGACCCAGGCCGCGGTGACGTTGGTGTACGTGTTGTCGTCCAGGCCCGGTCCGGCGGCGTCCGGGTAGGCCTCGTGGTACTCGTCGGGTCCGACCACGCCGCGGATGCGGTGCCGGCCCAGCCCTTCGTCCCAGGTGGCCGAGTCGGCCCAGAAGCGGGCGATCTGGAGGAGCATCTCGGCGCCCTTGGTGTGCAGGAACTCGGCGTCCCCGCTCGCCTCGCAGTACTGCCACACGTTGTAGGCGACGGCCGAGCCGACGTGGTGCTGGAGGTGGGAGTGG
>NZ_JAVRHI010000234.1:0-30915 GCF_034105845.1 Streptomyces sp. CRN 30
CTCAAAGCCCGGGACTGGGACGCCGCCGCCCGCGAGGGCCGCACCATCGCACCCCTGATCACCCGCCTCAACACCATCCGGCGCGCCCACCCCGCGCTGCGCCGGCTCCGCAACCTCCGCTTCCACCACGCCGACAACGACACGGTCATCGCGTACAGCAAGCGCGCCGGGTCCGACGTCGTGCTGGTGGTCGTCAACCTCGATCCGCATCACACCCAGGAGGCCACGATCTCGCTGGACATGCCGCACCTCGGCCTGGACGGACACGCGAGTGTGCCCGTGCACGACGAGCTCACCGGTGAGACCTATCACTGGGGCAGGACCAACTACGTACGCCTGGAGCCCGGCCGGGCCCCCGCGCACGTCTTCCACGTACAGCTGCCGCCCACCACGCACCACGCCGCCGCACCGCAGAACGGGGAGCCGGGAACCTCATGACCGTCAACGAGCCCGTGCCGGACACCTTCGAGGACACGCCCGCCAAGGACCGTGACCCGGACTGGTTCAAGAGGGCCGTCTTCTACGAGGTCCTGGTCCGCTCCTTCCAGGACAGCGACGGCGACGGCGTCGGTGACCTGAAGGGCCTGACCTCGCGCCTGGACTACCTCCAGTGGCTGGGCGTGGACTGCCTGTGGCTCCCGCCCTTCTTCAAGTCACCGCTCAGGGACGGCGGTTACGACGTCTCCGACTACACCGCCGTACTGCCGGAGTTCGGCAACCTGGCGGATTTCGTGGAGTTCGTCGACGCCGCCCACCAGCGCGGCATGCGCGTCATCATCGACTTCGTCATGAACCACACCAGCGACCAGCACCCGTGGTTCCAGGAGTCCCGGAAGAACCCCGACGGCCCCTACGGCGACTACTACGTCTGGGCCGACGACGACACCCGGTACGCCGACGCCCGCATCATCTTCGTCGACACCGAGGCGTCCAACTGGACCTACGACCCGGTGCGCGGCCAGTACTACTGGCACCGCTTCTTCTCCCACCAGCCGGACCTCAACTACGAGAACCCGGCCGTGCAGGAGGAGATGCTGGGTGCCCTCAAGTTCTGGCTGGACCTCGGCATCGACGGGTTCCGCCTCGACGCGGTGCCGTACCTGTACGCCGAAGAGGGCACCAACTGCGAGAACCTGCCCGCCAGTCACGCGTTCCTGAAGCGGGTGCGCAAGGAGATCGACGCGCAGTACCCGGACACGGTGCTGCTCGCGGAGGCCAACCAGTGGCCGGAGGACGTCGTCGACTACTTCGGCGACTACGCCGAGGGCGGCGACGAGTGCCACATGGCGTTCCACTTCCCGGTCATGCCGCGCATCTTCATGGCGGTGCGCCGCGAGTCGCGCTACCCCGTCTCGGAAATTCTCGCCAAGACACCGGCGATCCCGTCGGGCTGCCAGTGGGGCATCTTCCTGCGCAACCACGACGAGCTGACCCTGGAGATGGTCACCGACGAGGAACGCGACTACATGTGGGCGGAGTACGCCAAAGACCCCCGCATGCGCGCCAACATCGGCATCCGGCGGCGCCTCGCCCCCCTGCTGGACAACGACCGGGACCAGATCGAGCTGTTCACGGCCCTGCTCCTGGCGCTGCCCGGCTCGCCGATCCTGTACTACGGCGACGAGATCGGCATGGGCGACAACATCTGGCTCGGCGACCGGGACGCGGTGCGCACCCCCATGCAGTGGACCCCGGACCGCAACGCCGGGTTCTCCACCTGCGACCCGGGCCGGCTCACCCTCCCCACCGTCATGGACCCGGTCCACGGCTTCCAGGTCACCAACGTCGAGGCGTCGATGTCGTCGCCGTCGTCGCTGCTGCACTGGACCCGCCGGATGATCGAGATCCGCAAGCAGAACCCGGCCTTCGGCCTCGGCACGTACAGGGAACTGCCCTCCTCCAATCCGGCGGTGCTGGCGTTCCTGCGGGAGTTCGAGGACGATCTGGTGCTCTGCGTCAACAACTTCGCGCGGTTCGCCCAGCCCACCGAGCTGGACCTGCGTGAATTCGCCGGGCGCGTCCCGGTGGAGCTGTTCGGCGGCGTCCGCTTCCCGGCCGTCGGCGAACTGCCCTACCTGCTGACCCTCGGGGGCCACGGCTTCTACTGGTTCCGGCTCACCCGAGTCGCATCCCGCATCGGCCGCCGGGCGTGAGCTCGGGCCGAGGAAAGGACGCGTCACCATGCCGAAGACCGCAACTCTGCGCCCCGACCACGCGCACCGGCCCACCGACGTCATGGCGTCGCTCGGCGGTCTGCTGCGCCAATGGCTGCCCCGGCAACGCTGGTTCGCCGGCAAGGACCGCCCCGTGGCCGACCTCGGCCTGCTGTCGTTGACGGAGTTGTTCCCCGGCTGTCTGCACCTGCTGATCCACGCCGGTCACGGCACGGTCCCCGCCCCGGGCGGCACGCCGCCGGCCGGCGACTGCTACCAGTTGCTGCTGGGCGTGCGCGAGCAGCCGTCGCCCCGGCTGGGCCGCGCGCTCGTCGGCCGGGTCGAGGAGGGTCCGCTCGCGGGCCTGACGGTGTACGACGCTCTCCAGGACCCGCGGATGGCGCAACTGCTCCTCGAACGGCTGCGCCACCCCGGCACGGCGGGGCCGCTGGCCTTCGAGTCGGACCCGGCGCGGCCGGTGCCCGCCGGGCTGGCCCCGCGGCTCCTGGACGCCGAGCAGTCCAACTCCTCGCTGGTCTACGGCGACGAGCTGATCCTGAAGGTGTTCCGGCGTGTCCAGCCCGGCGTCAACCCGGACCTGGAGGTGCCGGGCGCGCTGGCCCGGCAGGGCTGCGGCCGGGTTCCCGCGCCGGTGGCCTGGTTCCGTACGACGCACCCGTTCGAGGCGACGCTCGGCGTGCTCCAGCCGTTCCTGCACGACGCCACCGACGGCTGGTCGCTCGCGCTCGACGCGCTGGCCGCCGGGGACGACTTCACGGCGCAGGCGCACGCGCTGGGCCGGGCCACCGCCGACGTGCACCTCGCGCTGGCGTCGGCCTTCCCGGCGGGCGCCCCCGGGGAGAACGGCCGGACGGCGGCGGCGATGACCGAGCGGCTGGCCGCCGCCGCGCACGCGGTGCCCGCGCTCCGCCCGTACGTGCCCCGGCTCCAGGCCGCGTTCGCGGCGCTGACCACCTGCGACGTCGGTCCGTCGGCGCAGCGCGTCCACGGCGACCTGCACCTCGGTCAGGTGCTGCGGGCCGGGCGGGACTGGTTCGTCATCGACTTCGAGGGCGAGCCGTCCCGGCCGCTGAGCGAACGGCGCAGCGCCCACTCCCCGGTCCGGGACATCGCGGGCATGCTGCGCTCCTTCGACTACGCCGCCCGCCAGCGCCGCCCGTGGCGCCCGGAGTGGGCGCGCCGCTGCCGGGAGGCCTACTGCGCGGGCTATGCCGCGCGGGCCGGCTGGGACCCGCGCAAGAAGCACGGCCTGCTGCGCGCCTACGAGACGGACCGGGCCGTGTACGAGGTGCTGTACGAGGCGCGGCACCGTCCCGACTGGCTTCCCGTACCCATGGCGGCGATCGAACGACTCGCCGTGAGAGGAGACTGACATGGCCCTCCGCGACACCTCGCTCCCCGAGCCGTCCGGTCCCGCCGCGCCCGCCGGCGCGGTGGCCGCCGCGCCGCCGCTGGACGCCACCGACCGGGGGCGGCTGCTGGCGGGCGCGCACCACGACCCGCACGCGCTCCTCGGCGCCCACCCGGTGCCGGGCGGGGTGGCCTTCCGGGCGCTGCGCCCCTTCGCCCGCGCGGTGGAGGTCGTCGTCGACGGCGAGCGGCACCCGCTCGCCTCGGAGGGCGACGGCCTCTTCTCCGGGGTGCTGCCGCTGTCCCAGGCGCCCGCGTACACCCTGCTCGTGGAGTACGAGGAGGGGACGCACGAGACGCACGACCCGTACCGCTTCCTGCCCGCGCTCGGTGAGCTGGACCTGCATCTGATCGCCGAGGGCCGGCACGAGCAGCTGTGGCGGGCGCTCGGCGCGGAGCCGATGACCCATGAGGGCGTGACCGGCACCCGGTTCACGGTGTGGGCGCCGAACGCGCGGGGCGTGCGGGTCGCCGGGGACTTCACCCACTGGGACGGCACCGCGTTCCCGATGCGCTCGCTGGGCTCGTCGGGCGTGTGGGAGCTGTTCCTGCCCGGGATCGGCGAGGGCGCCGCGTACAAGTTCGAGATCCACTCGCGCCACGGCCACCGGTTCCTCAAGGCCGACCCGATGGCCCGCGGGACCGAGGAGCCGCCGCACACCGCGTCCGTGGTGACGGCCTCGCACCACGAGTGGAACGACGCCGCGTGGATGCGGGAGCGGGCGGCGGTGCCGGTGCACGAGGCGCCGTTCTCCGTGTACGAGGTGCACCTCGCGTCCTGGCGGCCGGGGCTGACCTACCGCGAACTGGCCGAGGAACTGCCCGCCTACGTCAAGGACCTCGGCTTCACCCACGTGGAGCTGATGCCGGTCGCCGAGCACCCCTACGGCCCGTCCTGGGGCTACCAGGTCACCGGCTTCTACGCGCCGACCGCGCGCCTGGGCACTCCGGACGACTTCAAGTACCTGGTGGACGCGTTGCACCGGGCGGGCATCGGCGTGATCATGGACTGGGTGCCGGCGCACTTCCCGAAGGACGACTGGGCGCTGGCCCGGTTCGACGGGGAGCCGCTGTACGAGCCCGGGGACGAGCGGCGCGCGACCCATCCGGACTGGGGGACGTACGTCTTCGACTTCGCCCGCACCGAGGTGCGCAACTTCCTCGTGGCCAACGCCGTGTACTGGTGCGAGGAGTTCCACATCGACGGGCTGCGGGTCGACGCGGTCGCCTCGATGCTGTACCTGGACTACAGCCGCGACTCCGGCCAGTGGGAGCCGAACGCGTACGGCGGCCGGGAGGACCTGGCCGCCATGGCGTTCCTCCAGGAGATGAACGCGACCGTGTACCGGCGCTGCCCCGGGGTGGTGACCATCGCGGAGGAGTCCACGGCGTGGGGCGGGGTGACCCGGCCGACCGACGCCGGCGGCCTGGGCTTCGGCTTCAAGTGGAACATGGGGTGGATGCACGACTCGCTGGAGTACGTCTCCCACGAACCGGTGCACCGCAAGTACCACCACCACGAGATGACCTTCTCCATGGTGTACGCCTACAGCGAGAACTACGTGCTGCCGATCTCCCACGACGAGGTCGTGCACGGCAAGCAGGCGCTGGTGTCGAAGATGCCCGGCGACTGGTGGCAGCGGCGCGCGAACGTCCGCGCCTACCTCGCCTTCATGTGGGCCCACCCCGGCAAGCAGCTGCTGTTCATGGGGCAGGAGTTCGCGCAGGGCGCGGAGTGGTCGGAGAAGGCCGGGCCGGAGTGGTGGCTGCTCGACGAGGGGTACCACTCGGCGGGCGACCACCGGGGCGTGCTGGACCTGGTGCGGGATCTCAACGCGCGCTACCGGGACACCCCGGCGCTGTGGCAGCGGGACACCGACCCGGCCGGTTTCCGCTGGGTCGCGGTGGACGCCGCCGAGGACAACGTCTTCGCCTTTCTGCGGTACGACGCCCAGGGCGCGCCGCTGCTGGCGGTGTCGAACCTCTCCCCCGTGGTCCGGGACGGCTACCGGCTCGGGGTCGGCGACGAGGTCCCCGCCTGGCGGGAGCTCCTCAACACCGACGCCGCGCGGTACGGCGGCTCGGACGTGAGGACGGCGGAGGCCGTCGAGCCGGAGGACGGCCACATCGCGCTGACGCTGCCGCCGCTGGCCACGGTCTGGCTGGAGCCGTTCGCCGGGTGAGACCCCGCCGCGGCGACCAGGTGTTCGACCCGCCCTGAGGGGGCAGGCAGCTTCCTACGACCCGAGAACCCTCGTCGTCGCCGCACAAGGGCCACAGAAGGGCGGCATCAGGTGCGTACCGTCGGTGTGGAGGAGGAGCTCCTCCTGGTCGACCCCGAGTCCGGCGAGCCGCGGGCGATGTCCGCCGCGGTCCTCGCTCGGGCCGCGCAGGACCCGGCCGACCAGGACGTCTTCGAGAAGGAACTGCACGAGCAGATGCTGGAGTTCGCCACGCACCCGCAGGCGGACCCGGACCGGCTGCACGAGGAGATCGTCCGCTGCCGCAAGGAGGCCGCGCGGCACGCGGGCGACCTCGGCTGCGCGGTGGCCGCCCTCGCGACGTCCCCCCTGCCGGTCAGCCCCGCGGTGGGGGTGAACACCCGCTACCAGTGGATGGCCGACGAGTACGGCGTCGTCGTGCAGGAGCAGCTGGTCCTCGGCTGCCACGTGCACGTCTCGGTGGAGTCCGACGAGGAGGGTGTCGCCGTCGCCGACCGGGTGCGGCCCTGGCTGTCGGTGCTGAGCGCGCTGAGCGCGAATTCGCCGTTCTGGCAGGGCAAGGACTCGGGGTACAGCAGCTACCGCAGCCGGGTCTGGCAGCGCTGGCCGTCGGCCGGGCCCACCGAGCTGTTCGGGTCGGCGGAGCGCTACCACCACCGGGTCGCCGACATGCTGGCCACCGGCACCCTCCTCGACGAGAAGATGGTCTACTTCGACATCCGGCTGTCCCAGCAGTACCCGACGGTGGAGTTCCGCGTCGCGGACGTCTGTCTGCACGCGGACACGGCCGTGCTGCTGGCCGCCCTCGCGCGGGCGCTGGTGGACACGGCCGCGCGGGAGTGGCGGGAGGGCCGGGAGCCGGCCGGGCACAGCGTCAGCCTGCTGCGTCTCGCCGCCTGGCGGGCCGCCAGGTCCGGCCTCACGGAGGAGCTGCTGCATCCGGTGACGATGCGGCCCATGCCCGCCGAGGCCGTCGTACGGGCCCTGGTCGGCCACGTCGAGGACGCGCTGGCCGCCTCCGGTGATCTGAAGCGGGTGCGGGAGGGGTGCGCCGAGCTGCTGCGGCGCGGCAACGGGGCGCGGGTGCAGCGCGAGCTGCTGGAGAGCACGGGCAGCCTGCGGGAGGTCGTCACCGGGTGCGTGCGCCACACCCAGGCGTGAGCCGGCCCGCTTCCGGGACCGCCCGGTGGCCGCTGGGTCAGACCATCAGCGTGATGGCGTAGGCGAGGAAGAACGCCGCGACCAGCACGGCGAGGACGAGGATCAGGGTCAGTGGCGTCCGGCCCCAGCCCTTGGGCGGATTGTGGACCTCGCGGGGACCGGCCCCGGGCAGGCTGCTCTCCGCGGGCGGGGTCTCGCCCGGCGGCACGCCGCCACCGGGTTCGAGACCCGGCGTGCGCTCGGGTTCGGGGTCGGGATTCGTATAGCTCATGCCCTCCGGGTCCCCCGATCCCGCCGAGGTCATCAACACGGACACCGACAGGGACACCGTTGGGAAACACTTCTGCCTTCGCGGCCCGCGCGCCACGCCGCCTCCGCTAGATTTCGGACACCGCCGACAACGCCGTCCGTGGGCTGTGGGTCACAGCCCGTACACGTCAGGAGCAGTGCATGCGCGACCTCGCTCTCGCTCCCCCGGCCGTGCGGCCGCCGGCCGGCGGCCTGGCCGACCGGCTCTTCGAGACGGCGGACCGCACCCCCGCCCTGCCGCTGCTGGCCCGCCGCTCCGGCACCTCCTCCGCCGACTGGCGGGAGGTGACGGCCGTGGAGGTGCGGGACGAGGTCGTGGCCCTGGCCAAGGGGCTGATCGCCGTGGGGATCTCACCGGGCGAGCGCGTGGCGGTGATGGCGCGCACCCGGTACGAGTGGACGGTGGCCGGTTACGCGCTGTGGACGGTGGGCGCGGAGGTCGTGCCGATCCACCCGGCCTCCGCCCGGGAGCAGGTCGAGTGGATGCTGCGGGACGCCGACTGCGCGGCCGTGCTGGTCGAGGACGAGCGGTGCGTGATGACCGTGGGCTCGGTGTGCGCCTCGCTGCCGGCGCTGCGCCACGTCTGGCAGCTGGACGACGGGGCCCTGGCGGAGCTGGCGGCGCGCGGTGCGGACGTTCCCGCCACCACGGTCGACTCCATGCGGCGCATCGTGCTGCCGGAGGCCACCGCGGTCGTCGCCTACACCTCCGGCACCTCGGGCCGGCCCCTCGGCTGCGCGCTGAGCCATCGCGCGCTGGCCGCGCCCTGCGACGTGCTGCTCGCCGGCTGGGGCGGGACGGCCGCGCCCCCGGGGGAACAGGGCTCGGTTCTGGCCTTCCTGCCCTTCTCGCACGTGTACGGGCTGATGATCCAGGGGCTGTGTGTGCGCGGGGGGCTGCTGATGGCGCACGAACCGGAGCTGACCGAGGCCGCGCTGACGTCCGCGCTGCGCTCCTTCCGGCCCACGTACTTCTACGCCGTGCCGTCGGTGCTGGAGAAGATCTACAAGAACTTCCTGCGCACCGCCCAGCAGGAGGGCCGCGGTGCCCTCTTCGAGCGGGCGGCGGGCACGGCGCGGGACTTCGCCGAGGCGGCGGAGCGGCGGCGGCTGGGCACCGGCCCGGGGCCGGGCCTGGACCTGCGGCTCCAGCACGCGCTGTACGAGCGGACCGTGTACCGGCGGCTGCGGGAGGCGCTGGGCGGCCGGGTGCGCCGGGCGACCAGCGGGGGTTCGCCGCTGAGCCGGGAGCTGTCCCTGTTCTTCGAGGGCATCGGCATCTACGTCCACGACGGCTACGGCCTGACGGAGACCGGCGGCGGGGTGACGATGCAGCCGCTCGGCGCGGAGAAGTCGGGCACCGTCGGCAAGGCGCTGCCCGGCACGGAGATCCGGGTGGCCGGGGACGGCGAGATCCTGGTCCGCGGCCCCTCCCTGTTCCAGGGGTACGTGGGCGACGGGGCCGCCACCCGGGCGGTGCTCCGCGACGGGTGGCTGGCCACCGGCGACCTGGGCCGGCTGGACGACCAGGGGTATCTGACGATCACCGGCCGCAAGAAGGACATCGTCATCACGACCGGGGGCAAGAGTGTGGCGCCGGCCGCGCTGGAGCAGCGGCTGCGGATGCATCCGCTGATCCACCAGGCGGTCGTCGTGGGCGACAACCGGCCCTGTGTCGGTGCCCTGATCACCCTGGACCCGGAGTTCCTGACGCACTGGCGGGCGGGACTGGCGCTCCAGGGGGACGCCCCCGCGCGGGAGGCCCGTGAGGAGAACGCCCTGCGGGAGGAGGTCGCGCGTGCCGTGGCCGCCGCCAACAGTTCCGTGTCACGGGCAGAGTCGATCCGGGTCTTCCGGGTCCTGCCGGAGCCGTTCGACGTGGCCCGGGGGCTGCTCACCCCGTCGATGAAGCTGCGCCGTGACGAGATCGCCCGTGCCTACGCCCTGGAGATCGACGCGATGTACGAGACGCGCTCCCGGCGGTCCGGCCGGTCCCTGTCCTCCGGCGCGACCGGTGACACCGGGGCTGCCGGAGTGAGCGACTGGGACGGCCGGGACGAGTCGGACAACGTTTTCGTGCGCTGACGGCGCCGGATCAACCGCCGACGTACCAGCTGAATCCGCCGTTGCTGGCGCTCACGGCGAGCATCACGACGAAGAGGACGACGTCGAGAATGCCGAGCACGATGCCGGCCTTGGCCATTCCGGCGCCGCCCTTGGCCGACACCTGCCGCATTCCGACGGCACCCAGGACGATCGCGACGGGGCCGAGAATCACGCTGGCGATGAACAGTCCGATGATGCCGCAGATGAGGCTCGCGACGGCCAGGCCGTTGGTACGGGAGCGGGACGCTGCGGGGTGGCTGCCATAACCGGTCATCTGATCCTCCGTACGAGTTCGGGGTTCCGAGCGTTCGAGTGCCCGCCCAACACGCCCCGTATTCCCGGGAATTGACCCGTCGCGCGGCACCTCGCGCACACCCGGGCACCGCTCCGTCACGCCGGGTCATCTTCCGACGGCCCGGCATACAGGCGCGTAGGCTCTGCCGCCACGGGAACTAGCAGACGAAGGGGGCGCACGGGAAAGGACGAGACAGCCCTGCTGATGCCGGGGCCGGGAAGGCGAAATGGCAGCCGAGTCGCGTTGGGACAGGACACTGGCTTCCGAGGAGATCACGGACCGCACCGCCAGCTTCACCGGGGAGCTGCACAATGTGACGGGTGCGCGGCTGGTCGCGGAGGAATTCCTCTACGACCTCTCACGCGTCGCGTCACCGGCGGCACCGGAGCACTGGGACGACATTCTTCTGGTCGTCACGGAACTGGCGGCGAACGCCGTGCAGTACGCCCCGGGACCCTTCAGGCTGCGGTTGCGGCGCACCTTCGACGGGGTGCACGTGGTGCTGCACGACACCAATCCGGCTCCGCCGGAGCCGAGGCCCTTCCACCCGAAGAACGGGGGCGGCGGCATCGGCTGGCATCTGATCCACACCCTGTGCGACCAGGTGAGCGTCGTCAGCGACGAGCAGGGCAAGGACATCCACGTCTTCCTGCCCTGGTGAGAACCCCCGCTCAGCGGGGGTCCGCCGCGCGGACCGGGACCAGCACGCTGATCGTCTTGCCCCTGCCGGGGCGGCGGCGGACGGTGACGTCCCGCGCGAGGCGGGCGATGAGCGGCCAGCCGTAGCCGCTGCCCTGGTCACGGGCGGGGAAGGGGACGCGGCCTGAGGCCGCGGCCGGTACGACCGGGCTGTGGTCCGAGACGTCGAGGCGCACGCCGCCGTCGACGGCCCGCGCCTCGAAGGCGGCCAGGCCGCCGCCGTGCCGGACGGCGTTGCCGACCAGCTCGGAGACGACGAGCAGCAGATCGATGACGTCCTCCTCCCTGGGCCGCCGTTCCCCGTCGCCCCAGGCGCCGCGCACGACGGCCTCGGCCTCCTCCCGGGCGGCGGCGGCGATCCGGCGGGAGACGGGGCGCGCCGGGGCGGCCGCGGCCTCCTGCCGGTCCGGTGACGCCGGAGCCTCCGCGCGCGGTGGCGCGGAAGCGCCGGTGTCCGGCGTCGCGGAAGCGTCGGTCGTGTCCATGTGCGTCCCCGTCTTCGCTTGCTCGCGAGGCCCTGGTCATGGGCCCCGCCGTCCCCCTGCCGGTGGTCGCCGGCCTCAGGTCGTGGAGGTCTCCCCCGGCAGCCCGTGATAGTAGTCACCGACCGCGGCGAGGTACCCCTGGTCCATGGTCTCGCTGTCCGTGCGGAACCGCGGCGCGGCCTTGACCTCCGCCCTGGTGCACGACACCGTCACCTTGCCGGCTCCCTTGTCGATCCCCGTCACGACGCCCACCGGCACGAGCACGCTGCGCCCGAAGACCCAGACCCCCGTGTCGACGACGAGGTGCCGCATCCCGAAGTGGTCGGCCTGCCGGTCCACGTGACCGATGGTGCCGTCGCTCGCCACGACGGTGCAGCCCGACAGGTCCTCCCCCTCGACGTGGCCGCTTCCCGGTGCGTACGACCAGATTCTCTCCATCGGCACGCTGCTCCTTCCCTCCCGCGTCTGACCGGTCGTGGCCCGGGAGACGCCTGCCGCGTCCGTCCCGGTCCCACAGCAGCAACTACCCTGCCGGGGCAGCGCCATTCGGAGCGCGGCCCGGCACCCTGCCGGGGCCGGGCCGAAACCGCGGCGAGTACCCCGCCCCGGCCGTTGTATTCCGGGTACTCCCCGATCGCGTGAGCACGCGTCACGCGGTGGTCGGGTTTTTGTTCCCCGCACGGCGTGTGCGTTAGCCTCTGGCGTATTTTTCTCATCGAACGTCTTCGCTGAACTGCGGAAACGTAGGCACGACAACGCGGGCCGCCGATCGGCCCGGCGGGGGTTGTCGAGTCCTCGGCGCGAGGACTCCTGGGGAGCGGAACGAGGATGCGCATGACCAGCGACAGCATCGGGGTCGTCGATGCGGTCCCGGGCGATCAGGAGCTGCGACGGCTCCTGGCCGGCCTGACGGCCGTGCGGGACGGCGATTTCGGTACGCGGCTGCCGGACGACGCCGACGGTCTGATGGGTGACATCGCCACGGTCTTCAACGGCATGGTGGACCAGTTGTCCGTGTTCACCTCCGAGGTGACCCGGGTGGCCCGCGAGGTGGGCACCGAGGGCCGGCTCGGCGGGCAGGCCAAGGTGCAGGGGGTGCGCGGCACCTGGGCCGACCTGACGGACTCCGTCAACGCCATGGCCGGGAACCTGACCACGCAGGTCCGGGACATCGCCCAGGTCGCCACCGCGGTGGCCCGGGGCGATCTGTCGCAGAAGATCGACGTGGACGCGCGCGGCGAGATCCTGGAGCTGAAGAACACCATCAACACGATGGTCGACCAGCTCTCCGCCTTCGCCGACGAGGTGACGAGGGTCGCCCGCGAGGTCGGCACCGAGGGGCGCCTCGGCGGCCAGGCGGACGTGCAGGGCGTGCGCGGCACCTGGCGCGATCTCACCGACTCGGTGAACTTCATGGCCGGGAACCTGACCAACCAGGTCCGCAACGTCGCCCAGGTCGCCACCGCCGTCGCCCAGGGCGACCTGTCCCAGAAGATCACCGTGGACGCCCGCGGCGAGATCCTGGAGCTGAAGAACACCCTCAACACGATGGTCGACCAGCTCTCCGCCTTCGCCGACGAGGTGACCCGCGTCGCCCGCGAGGTCGGCACGGCCGGGAACCTCGGCGGCCAGGCGCAGGTGCGGGGGGTCTCCGGCACCTGGAAGGACCTTACCGACAACGTCAACGTGATGGCGTCCAACCTGACCAACCAGGTCCGCTCCATCGCCCAGGTCGCCACGGCCGTCGCCAAGGGCGACCTGTCGCAGCGGATCACGGTCGAGGCCAAGGGCGAGGTCGCGGCGCTGGCCCAGGGCATCAACACGATGGTCGACACGCTCTCGGCCTTCGCCGACGAGGTGACGAGGGTCGCCCGCGAGGTCGGCACCGAGGGACGCCTCGGCGGCCAGGCGCACGTGCCGAACGTGGCCGGCACCTGGAAGGACCTCACCGACAACGTCAACTCCATGGCCAACAACCTCACCGGCCAGGTGCGCAACATCGCGCTGGTGACGACCGCGGTGGCCCGGGGCGACCTGTCGAAGAAGATCGACGTCGACGCGCGCGGCGAGATCCTCGAACTGAAGACGACCATCAACACGATGGTCGACCAGCTCTCCGCCTTCGCCGACGAGGTCACGAGGGTCGCCCGCGAGGTCGGCACCGAAGGCCGCCTCGGCGGCCAGGCCGAGGTCGAGGGCGTCTCCGGCACCTGGAAGCGGCTGACGGAGAACGTCAACGAGCTGGCCGGGAACCTGACCCGGCAGGTGCGGGCCATCGCCGAGGTGACCAGCGCGGTCGCCGAGGGCGACCTGACCCGCTCGATCAACGTGGAGGCGTCCGGCGAGGTCGCCGAGCTCAAGGACAACATCAACGCGATGGTGGAGTCCCTGCGCGAGACCACCCGGGCCAACCAGGAGCAGGACTGGCTCAAGACCAACCTGGCGCGGATCTCCTCCCTGATGCAGGGCCACCGGGACCTGCCGGTGGTCGCCGAGCTGATCATGGACGAGCTGGTGCCGCTGGTCTCCGCCCAGTACGGCGCCTTCTACCTGGCGGAGGACGGCACGGGCGGCCCGGAGCTGCGGCTCGTCGGCTCCTACGGCTATCCCGACGACGACGGGCGGCCGACCCGCATCCCGTTCGGCCGGACCCTGGTCGGGCAGGCGGCGCGCAACCGCCGCGCCATCACCGTGGACCAGCTGCCGCCGGACTACGTGACGATCTCCTCGGGGCTCGGCCGGGTGGTGCCCTCCGCGCTGGTGCTGCTGCCGATCGTGGTCGAGGGGCAGGTGCTCGGCGTCATCGAGCTGGCCTCGGTGGCCGCCTTCACCCAGACCCACCAGGACTTCCTGACGCAGCTGATGGAGACCATCGGCGTCAACGTCAACACCATCGTGGCCAACGCCCGTACCGACGAGCTGCTCGCCGAGTCGCAGCGGCTGACGGCCGAGCTCCAGGCCCGGTCCACCGAGCTCCAGGTGCAGCAGGACGAGTTGCAGCGCTCCAACGCCGAGCTGGAGGAGAAGGCGTCGCTGCTGGCGGCGCAGAACCGGGACATCGAGGCGAAGAACCTCCAGATCGAGCAGGCGCGGCAGGAGCTGGAGGCCCGCGCCCAGCAGCTCTCGCTGGCCTCGAAGTACAAGTCGGAGTTCCTGGCCAACATGAGCCACGAGCTGCGCACCCCGCTCAACAGCCTGCTCATCCTGGCCCAGCTGCTCGCCCAGAACCCCTCGCGCAACCTCACCCCCAAGCAGGTCGAGTACGCGGGGATCATCCACTCCGCCGGCTCCGACCTGCTCCAGCTGATCAACGACATCCTGGACCTGTCCAAGGTCGAGGCGGGGAAGATGGACGTCGCCCCGGAGCTGGTGACGCTCAGGCAGCTCATCGAGTACGTGGAGGCCACCTTCCGGCCGATGACCACGCAGAAGAGCCTCGACTTCACGGTCACCACCGCGCCGGGCGCCCCGGCCGACCTGCTGACCGACGACTCCCGGCTGCGGCAGGTGCTGCGCAACCTGCTGTCCAACGCGGTGAAGTTCACCGAGCGGGGCAGTGTGGAGCTGCGCATCGAACCCGCCGCGGACGACGAGGTCCCCGAGGGCGTGCTGCGCGGCGGCGCGGTGGTCGCGTTCCGCGTGCAGGACTCCGGCATCGGCATCCCGGAGCAGCACCTGGAGACGATCTTCGGCGCCTTCCAGCAGGCCGACGGCACCACGAGCCGCAAGTACGGCGGCACCGGCCTCGGCCTGTCCATCACCCGGGAGATCGCCCAACTGCTCGGCGGCGCCGTGACGGTGGACAGCACCCCGGGTCTCGGCAGCACCTTCACGCTGTTCCTGCCGGTGGCCCGGCCCGACTTCGAGGAGCTGCTCGGCGCCGGCCGGGGCACCGAGAACGCTCCGGCCGGCACCACCGCCGACGCGCTCACCCGTCCGGCGCCCACCCCGGAGCTGACCTCCGGGCAGCGGCAGCGGCCCCGCCGGCTGCTGGTCGTCGAGGAGCGGCCCCGGGGGCTGCTGACCCTCGTCGCCGAGAGCGTCGTCGCGGACCTCGCGCACGGGCGGGACGACGCGGGCGGGCGGCCGCCGCTCGACGTGATCACGGCCGTCGGGGCGCAGGAGGCCGCGGGCGCGCTGGCCGCCGACCCCTGCCACTGCGTCGTACTGGAGCTGGGCATGCCGGACGGTGAGGCGTCCCGCTTCCTGTCCGCGCTGCGGGGCGACTCGGCGCTGGCGAGCGTGCCGGTGCTCGTGCACAGCGGGCACCGCGCGGACGTGGCGCTGGAGGAGTCCCTGCGGTCCGGCGCGGACGTCGGGGCGCTGGAGTTCCTCTCCAGCCTGGACGAGCTGCGCGAGCGGATCGCGCTGCACCTGTCCGCCGAGGAGCCCGGCGACGTGCTCTCCCTGGTCCGTTCCGAGGAGCCGCAGCGGCTGGCCCCGCAGGCGCCGGGCACCGCGCCGGACGGCCGTACGGTCCTCGTGGTCGACGACGACGCGCGCAACCTGTTCGCGCTGAGCGGCATCCTGGAGCTGCACGGCTTCCGGGTGCTGCACGCCGAGAACGGCCGCAAGGGCATCGACACGCTGCTGAACCACCCGGACATCGCCCTCGTGCTGATGGACGTGATGATGCCCGAGATGGACGGCTACACGGCGACGGCGGAGATCCGCGCCATGGAGCGGTACGCCCAGCTGCCGATCATCGCCGTCACCGCGAAGGCGATGCCCGGCGACCGGGAGAAGTCCCTCGCCTCGGGCGCCAGCGACTACGTCACCAAGCCGGTCGACACCAACGACCTGATGGCCTGCGTACGACGGTGGCTGCCGGCATGAGCCGCCCCTTCGACCGAGAGGCGGTCACCCCGTGAGCGTTTCCGAGCACCCGCACGACACGGCCGGCGACCGGCCCGCCGGTGATCTCGTGGGCGTGTCCCGCGAGTCGCCCGTGGGCCGGCTGGCGGCCACCGTCGACCGGCTCAGCCGGGAGGTGAGCAAGGCCCAGGCCGAGGCCGAGGGCCGGGCCCTGATCGAGCTGGCCAAGGGCATCCTGGTGGAGCGGCTCGGCTGCGGCCCCGCGCAGGCCGCGCGGCAGCTCACCGAGCTGGCCGAGCAGTCCCAGGTGACGCCGCTTGAGTTCGCGGTGGACGTCATCAACCAGGCCGCCCGGGACCGGATGTCGGAGGTCACGGACGCGTTCCTCGCGGCGACCGCCGCCGCGGAGGCGGACGCGGACGAGTCGGCGGAGTCGGCCGCGGTGCGGCTGCGGGCGGCCGAGAGCGGCGCGCTGGCGGCCGACGACACCCAGGCCGTCGCCGACGCGCTCCTGGAGCAGGCGCTGCGCCCGCTGGGCGCGGTGGCCGTGGCGATCTGGGCGGCGGGCTCCGACGGTTCGCTGACGCTGGCCGGCAGCGCGGGCTACTCCCCCGCCGAGGCGGCCCGCTGGCGGTACGTCCCGCCGGACGTGGCGACGGTGGCCCGCGGCGGGCTGACCGAGCGCGACGGGCTGTGGATCGCCTCCCTGGCCGACACCGGGCTGCCCAGTCTCGGCCGGCACCAGCACCCGGACGGCGGTCGGGTGGCGCTGCCCGCGGGGACCGGCGGACGGGTGCACGGCGTCCTGGAGATCGCCTGGCCGGAGCCGCTGGCCCCGCAGCCGCCGCAGGTCGTGCGGCAGGTGGAGGCGCTGGCCGAGCTGTGCGCGCACACGCTGGAGACGTACACCCTGACCCACGGCACCGCCTCCGAGCCCCGGGTGGTGCCGGACGCGGCGGAGCTGATGGACCTGGCGGACGGGCTGCACGACCCGGCGCTGGTGCTGGTCCCGCACCTCGACACCGCGGGCAACCTGGTCGACTTCCGCATCCAGCACGTCAACGACCGCTTCCTGGACCCGGCCGGCCGGCCGCGGGCCGTGGTGGGCGGGGCGCTGCTCCTTGAGGCGTACCCGATGGCGGCCGGGGACAGCGAGCTGTTCCAGCGGGTGGAGCGGGTCTACGCCACCGGTGAGCCGTTCCGGGCGCAGCGGATGAACCTGACCGCCCTCGTCGACCAGGTGGCGCTGTCGGCGCTGGCGGACATCAGCATCAGCCGGCACGGCAACGCCGTCCTGCTGATCTGGCGTATCGAGGACGAGACGGCGCGGCTGGCCAGTCTGCTCCAGCACGCCCAGCGGCTGGGACGGATCGGCGGGTTCGAGGAGAACCTGCTGACCGGGGAGATCACCTGGAACGGGCAGCTCTTCGATCTGTACGGGCGCCCGGAGTCGAGCCTGCCGGTGCCGCTGGAGCGGTTGTCGGCGCACGCCCATCCGGACGACGCCGTCACCATCGGCCGGTTCCTGCGTACGGTGATGCACCACCGCAGGCCCGCCTCGGCGGCGTTCCGGCTGGCCCGGCCGGACGGTGTCACCCGGCACATCCGGGTGGTCGCCGAGCCGGTGCTGGACACCGACGACCGGCTTCAGGTGATCCGCGGCGCCTACCAGGACATCTCGGCGCAGCACTGGACGGAGGTGGCGCTGGCGGCCACCCGGGACCAGCTCGCCCACACCGAGCAGCAGGCGCACGAGCGCAACCGGCTGACCCTTCAGTTGCAGCACGCCATCATGCCGCCCACCCAGGCGCCGCTGCGGATGGACGGCCTCCAGGTCGCCGTGCGCTACCGGCCGGCGGAGACGGAGCAGTTGGTGGGCGGCGACTGGTACGACGCGGTGGTGCTGCCCAACCGGCTGGTGCTGCTGTGCGTGGGGGACGTGGCGGGTCACGGGATAGAGGCGGCGACCAGCATGGTCGTGCTGCGCAACGCGCTGCGCGGGCTCGCGGTGACCGGTGCGGGGCCGGGTCAGTTGCTGTCCTGGCTGAACATCGTGGTGCACCACCTGACGGGCGGGGTGACGGCCACCGCGGTGTGCGGGCTGTACGACCCCTCCCGGCGGACGCTGCGCTGGGCGCGCGCGGGTCATCTGCCGCCGGTGCTGGTCCGGGACACCCAGGCCGCGCCGCTGCCGCTGGTCAAGGGCATGCTGCTCGGTGCGGTGCCCGAGGCGGTGTACGAGGAGGCCGAGGTGCAATTGGCCGCCGAGGACACGCTGCTGATGTACACCGACGGTCTGATCGAGCGCCGGGACCGTTCGGTGGAGGAGTCGCTGACCCAGCTGCTCACCACCGTGCGCACGGCGCCGACCTCGCTGGACCAGCAGTTGGACCGGCTGCTGACGTACAGCAGGTCGGACACGGACGACGACACCTGTCTGGTGGGTGTCCGGCTCGTCTGAGACGCCGCGCGCCTCCCGCTGTCCGGTCCGTCACACCGATCGACAGGCATGACCGGCCGGGCAGGGGGAAGACGCGCGTGCGCGGTCGGACGACCGCGCGGACGGGGGGGCGGTACCCGATGAGACGTTGATCACCGGCGGCGCCGGTGATCGGCGCGCATCGAACCGGCCTTCGGGGGTAACTGGCCCAGGCTGTCCGCATATGTTGTTGGAGGTACACGTGCCCATTGCACAGAATCCGCTGTCCGTCGAGGTGACCCTTCCCCGGCAGGATGTCGCGCTGCTCACCGTCGAGGGCTATCTGGACGTCGACACCGCGACGGAGTTCCAGCACCATCTGGCCAACCAGTTGCACCACGGCCGGCGGCACTTCCTGCTCGACCTGTCGGCCGTGCCCTTCATGGACTCCTCCGGCATGAACATCATCCTGCGGGTCTACCAGGAGGCCAGGGAGCTGCCGGGCAGCGTGCACATCATCCGGCCGACGCCGGCGGTACGGCGCATCCTGGACCTGACGGGTGTCAGCATCACGGTGCCGGTCTCCGAGAGCGTCGAGGACGCCCTCGCGCTGGTCGACGAGGGAGCCGCGCCCGGCGGACCGGACGGCGGCCAGGACGGCTGAAGAGAACAGGCGTTTTCTCCTCGAACGCGCGTCCCGACCCCTGCCGGACCACCCGTCGCCCTACGGGACCGCTCCCGCCGGAGAAGGTGTCGTACGAGGTGGGCGGGTGGTTACAGTGGTCGCCCGGCAGAGTCACGTCGCCGGTCCGTTCCCGCAACGGCTCGCGCGACGCAGGTGCGGATGAGGAGTGGGATCAGGTGCCGGAGCACGCAGCGGACACCAAGGCCGGGACGTCGACGGGAGAGGTCCGCGACTTCCTGCGGCACCGTCGGGAGCAGATCGCCCAGCGCTGGGCCGACGAACCCGTGTTCCGCACCGTGTTCACCGTGTCGCGGGACGAGGCGGTGGAAGCGGGCAGGGCCGTGGTGGACGCGCTCGCCGAGGTCGCGGACTCGGGCCGGACCGAGGACCCCGACGCCGCCGGCTTCGCCCCCGTACGGGACCAGCTCGCGCGGATGGCCGCCGCGCGTGCGCAGGCCGGGCTGAGCACCGGACAGGTGTCGAGCGAACTGGCCGCGCTGCGCCCGCCCGTCGAGAACCTGCTGCTCGCCGATGTGCGGGACGCCCCCGCGGAGCACGTCCGGGCCTGTACGACCACGCTGAGCGTGCTGATGGGCACCCTGCGGGTCCTGGTGACGCAGACGGCGCTGAGCGAGGGACAGGAACTCATCGACCGCCAGCGGCTCCAGCTTCTGGAGGTGGCCACCCCCGTCATCAAGCTGTGGGACGGCATCGTGGCCGTGCCCCTCGTCGGCACCCTGGACAGCGCCCGCAGCCAGGTGGTGATGGAGACACTGCTGGAGGCCGTCGTCGAACAGCGGGCCCGGTTCGCCATCCTGGACATCACGGGGGTGCCCACGGTCGACTCGCTGGTCGCCCAGCACCTGATGAAGACGGTCGCGGCGGCCCGGCTGATGGGCGCGGAGTGCATCGTGTCCGGCATCCGCCCCGCGATCGCGCAGACCATCGTCCACCTCGGCCTGGACCTGGGCACGGTGGTGACCCGGGCGGGCCTCGCCGACGCGCTGGGCCACGCGCTCGACCGGCTCGGTGCCGAGATCGTCGACACTTCACCGAAGGGTACGGACCAACGGTGACCCAGGCGTTCTCCGGCGACGGCGCCGCCCAGTGGCTGAAGGGGGATCTCCCCGAGGCCGCCCCGGACCTGTTCACCGCGGCCGGCCGGTCCCCCCGCCCCGGCGCCGCCGCGCGCACGGAGAGTCCGTGATGGGCACGGCGGCGGGCGTGGAGGCCCGCATGCCGGTCCGCTCGGACATGGACCTGGTCTGGGTGCGCCAGCACGTGCGGCAGGCCGCCGCGCAGCTCGGCTTCGGCCTGGTGGACCAGACCAAACTGGTGACCGCCGCCAGCGAACTGGCCCGCAACACCCTCGTCTACGGCGGCGGCGGCACCATGGAGTCCGAGCACCTGGTCGAGGGCGTGGCGCACGGCCTGCGGCTGACCTTCGCCGACCGGGGGCCGGGCATCGCGGACGTGGAGCGGGCGCTCAGCGACGGCTTCACCTCCGGCGGCGGCCTCGGCATGGGGCTGGGCGGAGCGCGGCGCCTGGTCCACGAGTTCTCGATCGACAGCGCCCCCGGCACCGGTACGACGGTGCGGGTGACCTCCTGGACGTCCCGGCCGCCGCGGCCGCGGAAGGAGTTCTGATGCCCCGCGTGTGGGAGGTGCCGGTGCACGACTCGACCCGGGTGCGCGACGCCCGGGTCGCCGCCGAGCACGCCTCCGCCGCCGCCGGCCTCGACGGGTCGCGCACCGCGGCGGCGTCCCTGGTCGCCACCGAACTGGCCACCAACCTCCTCAGACACGCGGCGGGCGGCCGGGTCCTCGTCGAGGTCGTGCCGCCGCCCGTCCTGGTGGCCGGGCAGGACGCGGCCCCGGTGGTGCAGATCGCGGCCGTCGACCACGGGCCCGGCATCGCCGACGTGGCCGCCGCGTTCGACGACGGCTTCTCCACGGCGGACTCGCTCGGCGCGGGTCTCGGCACCTGCCGGCGGGCCGCCGACGACTTCGCGCTGCACAGCGTGGTGGGCAGGGGCACGGTGGCGCTGGCCCGGATCGGCGCCCCGGTGCCCGCGGCGGCTCCCGGCGGGCGGAGCCTGACGGCCGGTGTCCGGGCGGGCGGGGTGAACGTCCCGTTCGGCGGGGCGGAGTACTCGGGTGACGCCTGGGGATGGGTGGCCGCGGAGGACCGGGTGACGCTGATGCTGGCGGACGGACTGGGCCACGGCCCGGAGGCGGCCCGTGCCTCGACGGCCGCCGTGGACGCCCTGCGCGGCGCGGCCGGGCTCGGCCCCGGCGAGACGCTGCGGCTGCTGCACGGGGCGCTGAGCGGAACCCGGGGCGCGGCCGTCGCGGTGGCCCAGGTCGATCTGCGCGCCGGGCGGCTGAGGTTCGCCGGGGTCGGCGACATCGGGGCGCGGCTGTGCGCGGCGGGGAAGTGGCGCGCGCTGGTGTCCCGGCCCGGGATCGTCGGCGTGCACCGCCCGGGAACGCTGCGCGAGGAGGAGGCGGACTGGGCGGACGACCGGCTGCTCGTCCTGCACAGCGACGGGCTGCCCAGCCGCTGGACGCCGCCGCCCGAGGCGTGCCGTCCCGCCGTCGACCCCGCGGTCACCGCGGCGGTGACGGTACGGGACGCCGTCAGTTCCGCCCGCCCGGTACGGGACGACACCACCGTGGCCGTGCTCACCTCCAACCCGTCGGACCGATCATGATGCGCACCTGGCAGATCTCCAGCGTCACCGACGCGGCACGCGCCCGTATCGCCACCGCCCGCCTGGCCGCCGCGTACGGCGCGCCGCCCCTGGAGCGGACGCGGCTGTCCGCTGCGCTCAGCGCTCACCTGCTGAAGTGCCTCACCAAGGGCGGCACCTGGCGGCTCACCCTGCACCCGGTCACCGGGGAGGACGGCGCGGACGCCCTTGAGGTGCTGGTGACACCGTCCCGGGAGACGTCCGCCGCGGGCGAGCTGCCGTGGCGGACCACGGTGGCGTGCCCCGAGCCGGGCCACAGCCCGGAGACGGACGGCCCGGCCGACGACCCCGCCACGCTGGCGGAGGCGCTGCTGGGCGCCGACGAGGACACCGCGGTGGTGCTGAGCAGACTCCGCGAGCAGGAGGACCTGGTCGACTTCCACCGGGAGGAGCTCCAGCAGACCAACCAGGGCGTGGTCGCGCTCCACGCCGAGCTGGACGCCGCCGACCGGGCGCAGCGGGAGGCGTTCGCCGCCGAGCGCAAGGCGCGCACCGAGGCGGAGAACGCCCGGCGCCGGCTGACGTTCCTGGCGGACGCCAGCTCGGTGCTGACGACGCCGCTGAACCACCACGAGATCCTGCGCCGCATCCCGGACCTGATGAAGCCCCCGTTCGCCGGGGACGTGGACCTGTGGCTCTTCGAGGACGACGACGACGCGCGGCGGGCCGACGCGCACCCGGCGGCCGTCGCGGCGGCCCGCACCGGGCGTCCGCAGTACGTCGCCGACCACCCGGGCCGGCTCCCCGGGGTCGACGACCACGCGCCGTCCCCGGAGCACCCGGCGCGGCCGCTGCTGTGCATCCCGCTGCCCACCCGGCGGGAGCCGCTCGGGGTGCTGACGCTGTCGCCGCCCGGTGAGCGGTGGGACCCGGACGACGCGGTGATGCTGGTGGAGCTGACCCGGCGGGCCAGCATCGCCATCGACAACGCGCGCCGCTACGAGCACAACCGGGACATCGCCGAGACCCTCCAGCGGGCGCTGCTGACGGAGCTGCCGACCCCGGAGTTCCTGGGACTCGCCGCCCGCTATCTGCCGGCCACCCACGGGCTGAACATCGGCGGCGACTGGTACGACGCGTTCCGCCAGCCCGACGGCGGGGTGATCGCCGTGGTCGGTGACGTGACGGGGCACGGGCTGCGCGCGGCCGTCATGATGAGCCAGCTGCGCACCGCGCTGCGCGCCTACGCCGTGGACGGCGGCAGCCCGGGACGGCTGCTGACCCGGCTCCACACCTTCCTGCACAACCTCCAGCCCGACCTGTACGCGACGGCGGTCATCGCCCGGTTCCACCCGGACGACCCCACGATGACGTGGGCCGCGGCCGGCCATCCGCCGCCGGTGCTGCGCGGTCCGGACGGACGGGTGCGCATCCTGGACGCCAAGCCCGGCGCCATGCTGGGCATCCCGCTCAAGCAGGACATCGCCGACCACACGGTGCGGGTGGCGCCCGGCTCCACGCTGGCGCTGTACACGGACGGTCTGGTGGAGCGGCGGGCGCGGGGCATAGACCCGGGCATCGAGCGGCTGGCGGCGGCGCTCGGCTCGTTCGGCCCGGCGGAGCTGGGCATCGATCTGGGCGGTGCCGCGGACGGCATTCTCGATCCGCTGCTGAGCGACTCCGAACGCGACGACGACGTGTGCCTCCTCCTCTGTCACCTGCGCGGTCGCGGCTGAGCGGCCCGGCGGATTCGCCGGGCTGCCGCGTTCGACTGGCGGAATGCCGGACCGCGGGATGAGATCGATGCGTGCGAAGCAGCGATCCAGGGGCAGGCGAAGGGCGTTCGAGGCAGACCGCCCGGAGCCGCAGAAAGGGATGAACACCGTGACACGACCCAGGATCCTGGTGGTCGGCGCAGGTTTCGCCGGTGTGGAGTGCGTCCGCCGTCTGGAGAGGAAACTCTCTCCTCACGAAGCGGAGATCACGCTGGTGACGCCCTTCGCCTACCAGCTCTATCTGCCACTGCTGCCCCAGGTCGCCTCCGGCGTGCTGACCCCCCAGTCGGTGGCGGTCTCCCTGCGCCGCAGCAGCAAGTACCGCACCCGGATCATCCCGGGCGGCGCCATCGGGGTGGACCTCAAGTCCAAGGTCTGTGTGGTGCGTACCATCACCGACCGGATCGTCAACGAGCCCTTCGACTACATCGTGCTGTCACCGGGGAGCATCACCCGCACCTTCGACATCCCCGGCCTGACGGACAACGCGTTCGGCATGAAGACGCTGGCGGAGGCCGCGTACGTCCGCGACCACGTCATCACCCAGCTGGACCTGGCCGACGCCAGCGACGACCCCGCCGAGCGCGCCGCGCGGCTGCAGTTCGTTGTGGTCGGCGGCGGGTACGCCGGGACCGAGACCGCGGCCTGTCTGCAGCGGCTGACGTGTGCCGCCGTGAAGCGCTACCCGCGGCTGGACCCCGACCTCATCAAGTGGCACCTGATCGACATCGCGCCGAAGCTGATGCCGGAGCTCGGCGACAAGCTCGGCCGGAGCGCGCTGGAGATCCTGCGCGGGCGGGGCATCGAGATCTCGCTCGGCGTCTCCATCGAGAAGGCCGGTCCGGAGGAGGTCACCTTCACCGACGGCCGGGTGATCCCCACCCGCACCCTCATCTGGACCGCGGGCGTCGCGGCGAGCCCCCTGATCGCGACGCTCGGCGCGGAGACGGTGAAGGGCCGCCTCGCGGTCACCTCCGAGATGTGCCTGCCGGACCACGACGGCATCTTCGCGCTCGGTGACGCGGCGGCCGTGCCCGACCTCGCCAAGGGCCAGGACGGCGCCGTCTGCCCGCCGACCGCGCAGCACGCGATGCGGCAGGGCACCCACGTCGCGGACAACGTCATCGCCGCGCTGCGCGGGCAGCCGCTGCGGCCGTACGTCCACAAGGACCTCGGCCTCGTCGTCGACCTCGGCGGCGCGGACGCGGTCTCCAAGCCGCTCGGCGTGGAGCTGAAGGGCCTGCCGGCGCAGGCGGTGGCCCGCGGCTACCACTGGTCGGCGCTGCGCACCGGGGTCGCCAAGACCCGCGTGATGACCAACTGGCTGCTCAACGCGGTCGCCGGCGACGACTTCGTCCGCACCGGCTTCCAGTCCCGCAAGCCCGCCAAGCTGAAGGACTTCGAGTACACGGACGCCTACATGACCCCCGAAGAGGTGCGGGCCCACGTCGAGGGGGCCGGCAAGGCCCGCGCCTGACCCGGCGCGCGGGATCCGCTCGCGGCATGACATGCTGAGAAGTGGATCTCGGCGTTCCGATCAGGGGAGAGTACGGCGGCGTGAGGGCAGCGGGGCACACGGTCAGCACACGACTGCGGGACCGCGTCGCCGCTTCCGATCCCGGGCTGCTCCGGCTGACCGCCGGGCTGCGGACAGTGGGTGCCATCGCGCTGGCGCTGGCCGTCCTCGCCGTACTCGGCTCCGACGTGACGCACCTGGTGGCGGGCGCGATGGCGGCGATGGTCGCCACGTTCGCCATCCGGGAGAAGCAGCGCGGCCCGCAGGCCGTCACGCTCGCCCTCGGCCTGCCCGTCGCGCTCGCCTCGGTGTCGCTGGCGGCGCTGCTCTCCTCGCGGGTGGTGCTCGGCGACGCCTTCTTCGTCGTGCTGATCTTCTGCGCCGTGTACGGCCGCCGGTTCGGCGACCGGGGCACGGCGCTCGGCCTGATCGGCTTCCAGCTCTACTTCGTCTCCCTGTTCGTCGGCGCGACCGTCCCGAAGCTGCCGGAGCTGTACGGGTCCCTGGTGGTGGCGTTCGCGTGCAGCGCCCTGGTGCGCTTCGCGATCGTCCCGGCGACCCCGGCGGGCATCCTCCAGCGGCTGCGGCGGGCCTTCCGGGCACGGCTGGCGCAGCTGATCACCGCCCAGCTGGAACTGCTGGACGCCGGTGGCGACGACATCGAGAAGGTGCTGGGGGACCTGCGCGAGGGCCACGCCCGGCTGCACGAGACGGCGTTGATGATCCAGACCCGGCTGGACGACAACACGCTGGACGCGTCCACGACCCGGCTGGTGCAGCGCCGTATCGCGGACGCCGAGATCGCCGCCGAGCGGCTCGGCCTGCTGCTGCTGACCGCGCGCAGCGCCCGCCGCGCGGACACCCTCACCCTGCACCTGCCGGGCGCGCCGGCGCCGGCGCTGGGCCGGATGCCCGGCGCCGACGAGGCCACCGAGCTGCTGCGCCGTGACATCGGGGCGCTGCGGGAACTGGTGCAGCGGCCGCCGGCCGAGGCCCGCGGCACGGCCCTGTCCCATCTGCGCAACCGGCTGCTGGGCTACCGCGACGAGGAGAACCTCCCCGCGGCGTCACCGGCCGTGCAGGACGTCTTCCGCGCCATCGGCGAGACGGCCCGCGCGGTGATGGGCCTCAGGATCGCCCTGGACGGCCCGCAGGACGAGTCGGACGACTCCCCCGCCACCACCCGCTCCCGGGAGGAGCTGGACGCCGAGGACGCGGCCATCGACGCCGGGGAGGAGGCGGCCGACGAGGAGGAGCAGAAGGGGCTGCGGCGGCCCACCACCCGCGCCGCCGTCCAGGTGGCGGTCGGCTCCACGCTGGCCATCGTCGGCGGCGAGACGCTCTCCTCGCAGCGCTGGTACTGGGCGGTGCTCACCTGCTGGATCGTCTTCATCAACACCGCCTCGACCGGGGAGATCCTGGTCAAGGGCTACCGGCGGCTGCTCGGCACCGTCTTCGGCGTCGTGGCGGGCATCGCACTGGCCGGGCTGGTGGGGCAGCACACCTGGACGGCGTTCGCGCTGGTGCTGGTCTTCATCTTCGCGATGTTCTACACGGCGCCGCTCTCGTACACGCTGATGTCGTTCTTCGTCACCGCCATGCTCGGGCTGCTCTACACCCTGCTGCACACCTACAGCATGTCGGTGCTGCTGCTGCGGGTGGAGGAGACGGCGCTCGGCGCGGCCTGCGGTGTGGTGGCGGCGGCGCTGGTGCTGCCGGTGCGTACGGACAGCCGTACCGACGAACTGCTCGGCACGACTCTGGAGCGGCTCGTCGACGTCACCGAGGGCGCCGTCGACCAGCTCAGCGGCGGGCCCGCGGCGGATCTGCTGGACCGCGCCCGCGATCTGGACCAGGCGCTGGGCGACCTGCGGGCGGCGACGCAGCCGCTCACCCACCCGATCACGCCGCTGCGGGCCCGGCGGGACACCGCGCGGTACGTGGTGGCGCTCCTCGAGACCTGTGCCTACCACGCGCGGTCCCTGGCGGCGACGGCGGAGCTGCTGCCCACGCACCCCTCCATCGCGGCCGATCCCCGGCTGCGCGGGGCGGTACGGCGCACGGTGCGCAACATCGAGGCGATCGCCGCGCACGTCGCGGACGGCAGCACGGCCGTCGAGGTGGAGACCGGGCCGAGCATCGCCTCGCTGCTGGAGTACGACTCCGGCGGCGTCTCGCGCTACGGCCGGATCACCGGCCGGGTGCTGCGGCACCTGGAGCGGCTGGACGAGGCGGTCACCGGCCTCGCCCGGCCGCTGGGTGTGCCCGTCGCGACCCCGAAGCCGTGACGGCGGGCGGACGCCGCCGCACGGTCAGAAATCGCTGGGCAGACCGCTCGCCTCGGCTATGCCGCGCAGTTCCTCGTTCTGCCGGTGGCGTTCCTTGAGGTAGTCGGCGATCTCACCGAGGCGGTCGGGATCGGAGGCGGTGGCCGCGTCGGTGACCACGCGGACCGGCCCGGTCTCATCGGTACTTATCTCGATCACTTCGTTGTCGAGCCGGCCCGTCACCGCGGTGGCGATGACCAGGGCGGCCTCGTCGCGGATCTCCTGGGGCAGGGCGTCGGCGTCCTGTCCGTCCAGGGAGAAGTCGATGGTGGGCATCTGGTGGTCGTCGATCGCCCGCAGGACCGGCTCCACGACGCTGAGCAGCACCCGGTAGTCCTCGGTGTCCATCCGGATGCGCAGAAGGTCGAGGTAGACGTCCACGGGACGGCCGTCCGGCGGAATCTCGTGTTCGTTCATCCGCTCCGTGTTCCCCCTCCCGCGCCGCTCAGACGCGACGCCAGCGGGCCAGTGCGAACGAGAACACGCCGAACAGCACCAGCCCCGCGGCGACCAGTACCAGCAGCCACGGACCGAGGGGGGTGTCGGCGAAGGACCTCAGGGTGTCGTCGAGTCCCTTGGCCTGCTTCGGTTCGTAGTCGACGGCGGCCCGTACGGCGAAGGCGCCGGCCGCGGCGAACACCAGGCCACGCGCCACTCCCCCGGCGACGCCGGTGACGTCCACCAGGTGCCGGGACCAGGTCGCCAGCGCGCCGGCCTTCAGCTTCTTGCGGTAGCTGCGGCGGGCGGCCTGTACGCCGATGACGACACCGGCGACGACGACGCCCACACCGGCCGCGCCGACCAGCCACTGCCCCGCGGGCACCTCCATCACCCGGGCGGTGACGTCCCGGGACTGCTCGTCGCTGGAGCCGCCGGAGCCGTTCGCGGGGCTGGCCGCGAAGGACAGCACCGAGTAGGCGACGAAGGTGTAGAAGACGCACCGCGCGGCGGCGGCCAGTCGCTTCTTCGCCTTGTGGCCGTCCTTGCCGACGGCGCCGAACAGTGCCTCCGACAGCCGCCACAGGGCCATGCCCACCAGGCCGATGCCGAGGGCCCACAGCAGCACCGAGCCGAACGGCTTGTCCGCCAGTTCCTCCAGGGCTCCCGACCGGTCGGCCTCGTGGCCACCGTCGCCGAAGGCGATCTGCAGGGCCAGCAGGCCCACCAGCAGGTAGATCACTCCCCGGGCGGTGAGTCCCGCGCGGGCGGCGCCCTCCCGGGCCGTTCCGTCGGCGGCCCGGCGCGCCCTGGCCCGGCCCGTTCCCGTCATCACTCGCGAGGTCATCTCGTCCTCCCCTTTCCGAGAAGTCCGGATGCCCCGGCGCGGAGCGCGCACACCGGCCGGCGCCGGTACCGGCCGGTCGGTCTCGGTGCCGACGATGTCCAGCGCCTTGAGCCGGGCGGGCCGCGGTGCGGGCAGGGGCCCGTCGACGTGCGCGGAGACCATGCCGAGGCAGCGCCCTGCGGCGGTCGGCGGCACGCTGTGGCGGGCCCGGCTGCCCGCCGCGAGGGTCGCCTCGCCCGTGCCGACGTGGCCGAAGAAGTCGACGAAGACGACGAAGTCGACGGTGAGCCCGGTGTGCTTCTCGATGCGGAGACCGCCGCGGGCCGGGTCGGCACTCAGGACGCCGCCCCGGTTGCCGGGGTCGGTGTGGCGGGCCGCCGGGCCGGTCCGTGGTCAGCGGGGCGCTCGCCAGGGTGTGCGTCTCGTCCGGCCCGCCGTGGCCGTCCGGTCCGTCCGGGCGCGGTGTCCCGCGGGCGCGCTCGCCCGTGCCCGTGCCGGTGTCCGTGCCCGCCGTGTCACCGTCGGCCGTCGCCATGTGTCGCCTCGGGTTCCGGCCGCCGTACGGTGCGACCGTACGGAAAGCCGGTGCGCCGGCCCGCGACGGCCGCTCCGGGCACCTGCCCCCTCGGGAGCGGCCCGAGCGCGGCCCCGGTGCGGAGCCACCCGCTGCCGGGCCCGACGGTGGCCGACCAGGCGGGCTCAGGCGGCGGGTACGACGGGGGCCGCCGTGTCGGGCCGGGCGGCGGGCGCCGTCATGGGTACGGCCGGGACGGGGGCCGCGGAGGGCGATGCCGGGCCTGTCGCGGTGAGCCACTCGCGGGCCGCCGCCAGGGCCTGGCGTACGTCACGGGTGCCGGTCGACACGCACAGCGTGTACGCCAGGTCCTCCGCGCGGGGAGCGGGCCGGCCGGCCCGCTCCCCGGCCGCCACCGCCTCGTACTCCTCCACGAGCCTGCGCAGCACGGTGGGGTGGGGCTTCAGCATGGGTCCGGTCTCTCCTCGGGTCTGTGCGGGTGCGGGTGCGGGCGGCCGCGGGGCCGGTACGGGGGTCAGGGCGCCGTGTGGCGGCCGGGACCGGCACCGCCGGGCCCCCGGCGGCCGGGGCGGCGCCCCATCGCCTCGTCACGCACCCGCGCGCAGCTGCGGCTGATGAGCCGCGAGACGTGCATCTGCGAGATGCCCAGCTGGTCGGCTATCCGGCTCTGCGTCATGTCCTCGAAGAAGCGCATGTACAGGATGGCGCGCTCCCGCTCGGGCAGCCTGCGCAGGCCCTCCTTGGCGGACTCGCGGTCGACGACGACGTCGTAGGAGTCGTCCGACGAGCCGAGGGTGTCCGCGAGGCTGTAGCCGTCGTCGCCGGCCGAGAGTTCGGCGTCCAGCGACAGGGTGCTGAAGCTCTCCAGCGCCTCCATGCCGGCCCCGACCTCCTCCTCGGTGAGGCCGGTGTGCGCGGCGAGGTCGGCGATCGAGGGTTCGGGGCTGCCCGGGTTCTGGGTCAGTTCCCGGCGGGCGACGCGCACCTTGTTGCGGAGTTCCTGGACGCGGCGGGGCACCCGCAGGGCCCACATGCGGTCCCTGAAGTGCCGCTTCACCTCGCCGGTGATGGTGGGCACGGCGTAGCTCTCGAAGGCACCGCGCTCCGGGTCGAACCGGTCGATGGCCTTCACCAGGCCGAGCGCGGCGACCTGGCGGAGGTCCTCGACGGACTCCCCGCGGTCGCGGAAGCGGCCCGCTATGCGGTGGGCCATGGGCAGCCAGGCGGTGACGAGTTCGTCGCGTACGGCGTCCCGTTCGGGCCCGTCCGCCAGTTCCGCCAGCCGGGTGAACAGGCTCGCGGTGTCGGGGGCGTCGTCGTGCCGACGCCGGGTGGCCGAGGCCGCCGGCTCGGTGGGGACGGGGGCGGTCTCGGTCGTCGCGGGACGGTCAGTGGGCGTGTCGATGAGCATGCGATCGCTCCTGAACGGTGGTCTCAGGGGACTTACCGCGGGAACGGCGCCGCCGCCGACTGGAGTGTCGAGCAGCCGTACCGCTCCCGCTGCTGCGCCTCCGGTCCGAAGCACGAAACTGCGACTGCCCCTGCCCTGGGGGTACAAACTCCACTTGTCGAAAAGTCCTCAGGACAGCGGTACGAGGACACTGATGCACTTGCCGCCGGAGGGCAGACCCGCCACCCTGACGTCCCGCGCGAGGCGGCAGACGATGGGCCAGCCGCGGCCGCCGACGCTCCACCGGCCCTGCCGGTCGGCGGGCGCCACGGGGACGGGCAGGTCGTCGCTGCGGTCGCTCACCGAGAGCCGCAGCTCCGGGCCGACCAGTTCGACGCGGAAGTCGGTGACACCGCCGCCGTGCAGGATGGCGTTGGTGGTCAGTTCCGAGGCGACGAGCACGGCGTCCGACAGGGCGGCCGCGTCGCACCGGGGCCCGCCCTCGCGGTATCCCGTGGTGACCGCGCGTTCCACGGCCCGCCGGGCCTCCGCGGGCTTGCTGGGCCGCTCGGGCCCGGCGAACCGCTCCGGTGCGCCGGGCACGGGCCGCGCCG
>NZ_JAVRHI010000235.1:0-27749 GCF_034105845.1 Streptomyces sp. CRN 30
GCTCGCCGCGCGGCTGGAGGGCGCGCGGGCCGCGACCCGGGCCGGCGACCGCGACGCCATCGCCGCCGCGAACGCCGGCTTCCACACCGACATCGTGGAACTCGCCGAGAACCCGCTGCTGACCAGCATGTTGCGGCCGCTGGAGGCCCGCACGCACTGGCTGTTCCGGCTCACCGCGCAGCGCGATCCGGCACGGCAGTGCACCGAGCACGAGCAGTTGTACGAGGCGATCGCGGCCGGTGACACCGACCGCGCCGCCGCCCTCGCCCACGACCACGTCAGCGCGGGCCGGGAGGTGAGCATCGCCCTGGCCGCGGAGTGGACGAGGGCGGACATCGACCCCGAGGCGGTGGCGGCGCGGCGGCGGCGCAGGAAGTGAACCGGCCGGTCCGTGCGGCGCGGAGGCCGGTCAGGGGCGTACGTCGACGTAGTCGCCGGCGGCCTTGGCGGGGCCGGTGGTGCCGGTGCCCACGAAGTTCCACCGCCAGTAGCCGTCCTTGACCGCCTTGGCCGTGGCGCGCAGGGACCCGGTGCCGTCGGTCTTCGCCGTGGCCACCGTGGTGTAGGTGCCGCTGTTCTTCGGACGGAACTGGAGCCGCACGGAGCGGCCCGTGTAGCCCGCGTACCGGTAGGTGTCCCAGTTGGCGCGGGAGAGCTTTCCGGTGACGGTGATCCGGGCGCCCTTGGCCACCGGTTCCGGTGAGGCGTTGACCGTGAGCCGGGCGGCCCGCTTCAGCGCGAACGTCCCCGCGCCGGGGGCGAAGTGGCTGTCGCCGTCGCCGGTGGAGACCAGGGCGTCGACCGACCACGTTCCCGCCTGCGCGTTGGACAGGTCCACGGGGTCGTCGCCGCCCGGGGCCGGGTGGGCGTTGACGGTGAACATCGTCGTGCACGCCGTCGCCGTCTCGCAGAACGTGTCGGTGGTGTAGAAGCCGCCGTGCGGCCCCTTCAGGTCGACGTCGGCGAAGGACAGGCCGGAGCCGTCCGCGCCGGTGACCGTGACCGGGAAGCGCACGTCGTGCGTGGTCCCCACGACGACGTCACGTCCGCCGTTGACGGTGACACCGCCGACCGCCGGATCACCGGCCGCGACGCCGGCCGAGGCCCCGGCTCCCGCCAGCAGGACGGCGACGGTCCCGACGACGGCGCCGCGACTCGCGACGCGACGTGCGGGTTCGCTGTGCGCGACGGGCGCAGCGGCGACGGACGGGGCGACGGCTCCCCCGCCGCTCCGTCTGCCACCGGGTGGTACGGCGACACGGCTCATGGATTCTCCCAGGGATGACGGGTCTCATAGCCGGCCACGCGGTGAGCGCGGGCGACCGCGCGGCAGTCGGTGGCGAGCACAGGAGACCGACGTGTGTTGCCCTCTACGACTCACGAACCGGCCCGACCGTTGCCCCCGGCCGCACGGCAACATGCACAGAATCAACGCTACGACGATAAAAATCGACACCGTGTAGACTTTCCGGTGAAGAGGCTGCTCGGCCCCTCGTGCGGAATCTCGGATCGGAGAAGCGATGGAGAAGCGGAACTGGCTCATCACCGGTGTCAGCAGCGGGCTCGGACGGGCCTTCGCCGTGGCCGCGCTGGCCGCCGGACACACCGTCGTCGGCACCGTGCGCACGGAGGAGGACGCGCGGGCCTTCGAGGGGCTCGGACCCGGGCGGGCGTACGGCCGGCTGCTGGACGTGACCGACGACGACGCCGTTCAGGCGGTGGTCGCGGAGGTCGAGCAGAACGTCGGCCCCCTGGACGTCGTCATCGCCAACGCCGGCTACGGACTGGAGGGCACCTTCGAGGAGACCCCGCTCGCCGAGGTGCGGCGGCAGTTCGAGGTGAACGTGTTCGGCGCGGTGGCCACGCTGCGGGCGGCCCTCCCCCACCTGCGGCGCAGGCGCCGCGGTCACCTGATGGCCGTGACATCGATGGGCGGACTCATGGCCGTGCCCGGCATGTCCGCCTACTGCGGCAGCAAGTTCGCCCTGGAAGGCATCCTGGAAGCGCTGGGCAAGGAGGTCGCGCAGTTCGGCATCCATGTGACGGCGATCGAACCCGGTTCCTTCCGCACCGACTGGGCCGGGCGGTCCATGACCCGTGCCGAGCGGACCGTCGACGACTACGACGAGCTGTTCGCCCCGATCCGCGAGGCCCGGCAGAAGGCCAGCGGGAACCAGCTCGGCAACCCGGCCAAGGCCGGGGAGGCCGTCGTGCACATCACCTCGGCCGAGCGGCCGCCGGCCCATCTCGTCCTCGGGTCGGACGCGCTGCGCCTGGTCACCGCCGCGCGCACGGCCGTGGACGCGGAGATCCGCGACTGGGAGGCACTCTCCCGTACGACCGACTTCGCCGAGGGTGCTCAGCTGTGACGGCCGGTCCCCCTCCGGCGCGGAGCCGCCGCACCGCCGAGCGCAAGGGCGACATGCGGGAGCGGGCCATCCTCGACACCTGCGAGGAACTGCTGGCCGGCAAGGGCTACGACGCCATGACCGTAGGCGACATCGCCCGGGGCGCGGGCATCACCCGCGGTGCCCTGTACTTCTACTTCGGCTCCAAGCAGGAGGTGGTCACGGCGCTGGTGGCCCGTACCGTCGAGCACCTGTGGGAGCGGTCCCGGGTGACCGCGCGGACGGAGGACCCGCGTGAGGCCGTGGCGGCGGCCATGCGTCGCACGGTCGAGCTGTGGAACGAGCACGGCCTGGTCATGCGCACGGCGATCGACCTGTCGCTGACCGTGCCGGAGATCGGCGCGCTGTGGGACCGCACGGCGGACCTGTTCATCGCGGCCATCACCGCCGTGCTGGAGCGGGCCGGTGTCCCGGCCGGCACCGCCCCGGCGGAAGCGTCGGCGATGGCACGCGCCCTGTGCTGGATGATCGAGCGGACCTTCTACCACGCGTCGCAGGAGTCCGACGAGGCGCTGCGGAACGCCTCGGCGACGTGCGCGCACATCTGGCTGACCAGCGCGGGGCTGCCCGCCTGAAGGCGCGACGCCGCAGGCGGCCGGCCCGCCGACACCCACTGGTGCGGGGCCGGTCCGCCGCGCTTCACCCGTCGTCCTGAACTCAGGGTCGCGAGAAGTCGTACCCCGCCCAGTCGGCGAGTCTCCGGTAGCCGAGGCGTCGGTAGAGGGCGTTGCTCGTGGGGTTGGAGCGGTCCGCGAACAGCACGACGTCGCGCGCGCCGGCGGCCAGCGCGGCGCGGCTCACCTCGGTCACCGCGGCGGCCGCGTAGCCGCGCCCTCGCAGGCCGGCCGGTGTGTAGACGACGTCCACCTGGATCTGGCCGCCGATCAGCGGATTCATGCCCGCGACGGAGACAGCGGTGCCGTCGGGGGTCTCCCACAGGAGGTAGCGCTTGTCGGCGTAGCGCGTGCTCGCCCAGGTGTCGGCGTCGATGGTCACGTCCTCCCCGACGGCCTCGGCGAACGCGCCGCACCAGTGCATGGCCTGTTCGAGGTCCTGTTCCCCCAGGAGGCGGCCGTGGCCGGCCGGCAGGGGGTCCGGTGGGGTGAGTGTGCCGAGGCGGTACAGCCGGAGCCGGGTGTCGCGGGGTGTCGGCGCGGCGCCGGTGTGCCGCTGCCACGCCTCGGCGAACACGGTGGCGGTGTCGTGGTCGGCGCCGACCCGGGACAGGGCGTATCCGGCCGCGGCCAGGCGGGCGGCGAGGGAGTCGGCCTGCTCGGCGGTGAGCGGGGACAGGCCCAGGGCGCGCGGCGGGAGACAGTAGAACGTGGCGCGCGCCTCGCCCTCCTGTTCCAGTACGCCGAACACGGGGGCGTGCGGGCCGAACGAGCCCGTCCCGCGCGTCCGTACCCTTTCGGCCCAGGTCGACTGCATGACGTGGGCTCCGGGCCGTGAGCGCAGGAAGTCGCCGGACCGGGCGAGGAAGTCGTCGACGTCTTCGGTGAGGTACCAGTCGTCCGAGTGCATGCCGCATGGTGCCCCGGGCGACGGGGTCGCCCGGCGGTTTCTCGCCAGCGGAGGCGGTGGGTCCGCTCGTCGTGCGGGAGTGCGGCGGCTCCGAGTCCGGCGCCGCGCGGGTCGTCGTCGGGGTAGGGCGCCAGGTCGTGGGCCACCGCCTCGACCTGCTGCTTCGCGGCGAGGGTGTTGCCCAGCGCGGTCAGCGCGCTGCCGCCCAGGGGAGGCGGCGGTGGCGGTGTGGACGTCGATGCCGTCAGCCGTGCCGGCGAGGCCGCAGACGACGTCCCGGTGCCGCACCGCCGCGGTGAGCGCGTCGGCGTCGTCGAAGACCGTGACGTCCCACTCCTCGGGGTCCGGACCCTGCCGGAGAGCGCGCTTGTGGAGTCCTGGGCTCCGGTGACGCCGGGGGCCCGGCGAGGCGGCGCCGCGGGACGGCCGCGCGGACCGCACCGGGTCCGCGCCGGTCTCTCGTTGTGGACAGCCCCGCGGTCCCCCGGCCCCCGGGAGCTACCATCGATCACCGGCCGTCCGACGACACGACGGCCGTCCCAGTGGAAGGTGACCCGGTGACCACCGTCGCATACCAGGGCGAACCCGGCTCCAATTCGGCGGCAGCCACGCAGCATCTGTTCCCCGGCAGCGCCGAGCTGCCCTGCACGGGTTTCGAGCAGGCCCTGGACGCCGTGACGCTCGGCACCGCCGACCTCGCGGTCATCCCGGTGGACAACTCGGCCGCCGGACGGGTCGCCGACGTTCACCACCTGCTGCCGGAGGCGGGCCTGTACGTGACGGGCGAGTACTTCCTCGCCATCCACTTCGACCTCATGGGTGTGCCCGGCGCGACCCTCGACGACATCGAGTGCGTACGCAGCCACGTGCACGCCTTCGGGCAGTGCCGCAAGATCCTGCGGGAGGGCGGCTGGCGCACGCTCGTCAGCGACGACACGGCCGGTTCGGCGCGCGAGGTGGCCGAGTTGGGCGACGTACGGCACGCGGCGCTCGCCCCGCCCGCCGCCGCCCGGCACTACGGACTGGAGGTGCTGCGGGCGGGTGTCGAGGACGACCCGGACAACACCACCCGGTTCGTCGTCCTCTCCCGCCGCGCCGACTTCCCCGCCCTGTCGGACGAACCCACGATGACGAGCCTCTTCTTCGTCGTGCGGAACATCCCCAGCGCCCTCTACAAGGCGCTCGGCGGCTTCGCCAGCAACGCGGTGAACCTCACGAAGATCGAGAGCTACCAGATGGGGGCGGGCCTCAACCCGAGCTGCTTCTACGTCGAGGTCGAGGGCCATGTGGACGAGCCACGCGTGGCGCTCGCGCTCCAGGAACTGCGGTTCTTCTCCAGCGAGGTCCGGGTCCTCGGCGTGTACCCGGCCCATCCGCACCGCGGACGCGACGTGGTGCGTGATGCCCGGCGGTGAGGCGGTGGCGGGCCCCCGGCGGAGTCCGGCGGCCCGGCTGCGCCACGTCTACTGGATCGGGGGCGGAAGCGGCGCGGGCAAGTCGACGGTCTCCCGCCGGCTCGCCGACCGCAATGGCTGGCACCTGTACGCCACCGACGACGTGATGCACGACCACGCCGCGCGGACCACCCCCGAGGACGCTCCTCACCTGCACCGGTTCCTGGCCATGGACATGGACGAGCGCTGGGTGGACCGGCCGCCGCGCGTCATGCTGGAGACGTTCCACTGGTTCCGTGGCGAGGGCTTCCACCTGATCGTCGAGGACCTTCTGCGGCTGCCACCCGACCGGTGCGTCGTCGTGGAGGGCTTCCGCCTGCTGCCCCGTCTGGTGCGGCCCCTCCTGGCCGACCCGGAGCGGGCCGTCTGGCTCCTTCCCACCCCGGGCTTCCGGCAGGCCGCCTTCCACAGCCGGTCCGGACCCGGCGGTGGCTTCGTGGGGAGGACCAGCGACCCCGCCCGCGCCGGCCGCAACCTCGCCGAACGCGACGGCATGTTCACCGACCGGCTCCGGGAGGAGACCGGACAGCTCGGCCTGCGGGCGATCGAGGTGGAGACCGGCATGAGCGAGGACGACCTGGCCGAACAGGTCACCACCGCCTTCCGGCTCTGAGAGCCCGCCGACGGCTCACCGGGACCAGAACCCGGTCAGTGCCGCGGCGAGTTCGCCGGGGGCCTCCTCCGCCATGTGGTGGCCCGAGTCGATGCGGGCGCCGGTCAGCCGGTCGCCCGCCCAGTCGCGCCAGACGGCCAGGACGTCGCCGTAGAGGTCCTCCATGTCGTCGTGGACGGCCCACAGCACCTGGAGCGGGCACGCGACGCGCCGGCCGGCCCGGTGGTCCGCGTCGTCGTGGGCCCGGTCGACGCCGAGGCCCGCGCGGTAGTCCTCGCACATGGCGTGCACGGTGGCCGGGTCGTGGATCGCGCGCCGGTAGTCCTCGTACGCCTCGGCGCCCATGTGTTCGTCGGTGGCCCCGTACCAGGCGTCGGGGTCGGCGTTGATGACGCGTTCGGCGGGCTTGTCGGTCTGGCCCAGGAAGAACCAGTGCCACCAGTTCGCGGCGAACCCCGCGTCGCAGCGCCGCAGTGCCTCCCCGATGGGCACGGCGTCCAGGATGCTCAGGGCGGACACCGCGTCGGGGTGGTCGAGGGCGAGCCGTGCGGCCACGTACGCGCCGCGGTCGTGGCCGACCACGGCGAACCGTTCGTGGCCGAGGCCGCGCATGACCGCCAGACAGTCGGCGGCCATGGCGCGCTTGGAGTACGGGCGGTGCTCCGCGTCGGTCGGGGGTTTGTCGGACGCGCCGTAGCCGCGCAGGTCGGGGCAGACGACCGTGCGGCCGGCCGCCGTCAGCAGCGGGGCGACGCGGTGCCATGTCGCGTGGGTACGGGGATGGCCGTGCAGCAGGAGGACGGCCGGGCCGGTGCCGCCGTGGCGCACGCGCAGCCGCGCCCCCTCCCCCTCGCACCACGCCGACTCGAACCCCTCGAACATGCCGCCTCCCGCCGTGGACGTCAGGGCTCCGGGTGCCCGCGACCGTCGCGGCCATGTCATGGAGGGGCGCGCCCGTCCGACCGCATCGGTTCCCTGCGGTCGGGCGCCCGCCCGTGCCCCTCTGCCAGGGTTGGCGGTGAAAGGAGGCCGTGTGATCCCGGCACTCAACCAGCTTGTCGATCACGTCGAGCGGCACCTCTCCGAGGAGCTCGACGTACGGGGCCTGGCCGACGGGGCCGGCACCACCGAGTACCACCTGCGCCGGATGTTCTCGTCGCTGGCCGGCATGCCGTTGTCGGAGTACGTGCGGCGGCGCCGGATGACCGTCGCCGCGGCGGACGTCGTCCGGGGCGAGGACGACCTGCTCTCCATCGCCGTCCGGTACGGGTACGGCTCCACGGAGGCGTTCGGCCGTGCCTTCCGGGCGGTGCACGGCGCCGTACCTCGGGACGTGCGCCGCGACGGAGGGCCCCTGCGTACCCAGCCCCGGCTCAGCTTCCGCCTCACCGTAGAAGGGAACATCCCCATGGACATCCGCCTCGTCGACCGCCCCGCGTTCCGGCTCATCGGGCACGCGGCGCGGGTGCCGCTCATCCACCAGGGCGTCAATCCGCACATCCAGCGGCACATCGCCGCGCTGCCGCAGGAGGAGCACGCCCGGCTGAAGGCCCTCGGCGACACCGAGCCGGGCGGGCTGCTGCAGGTGTGCGACGACCTTGCCCCCGACGCCGTGGAGGGCAGCGAACTCACCTATCTGCACGGGGTCGCCGTCGGCCCGGACACCCCCGCCCCCGACGACCTGGACGCCGTCGGGGTACCGGCGGGCAGGTGGGCGGTGTTCCGCAGCTCCGGGCCGTACCCGGCGGCCCTGCAGACGACGTGGGCGGCGACCGCGACCGAGTGGTTCCCCTCCAATCCGTGGCGGCTGCGTCCGGGGCCCTCGGTCGTCGCCGTGCTGGAACGCGCCGCCGACTTCAGCACGGCGACCACCGAGTTGTGGCTGCCCGTCGAACCCGCCTGAGGCACGGGCCCGCCGGCGTACGGGTCAGTGCAGCAGGCCGTGCGGGTCGATGACGTACTTCCGGGCCGCGCCGCCGTCGAACTCCCGGTAGCCGTCCGGGGCTTCGTCGAGGCCGATGACCGTCGCGCCGACGGCGTCGGCGATGTGCACCCGGTCGTGCAGGATCGCCTTCATCAGTCCGTGGTTGTACTTCATCACCGGACACTGTCCTGTGGTGAAGGACAGCGACTTCGCCCAGCCCGTGCCGAGGCTGAGGGAGAGCGCGCCGATCTTGGCGGCCTCGTCGACGCCGCCCGGGTCGCCCGTCACGTACAGCCCGGGGATGCCGAGGGCGCCGCCGGCCGCCGTGATCTCCATCAGCGAGTTGAGGACGGTGGCCGGTGCCTCGGTGCCGGCGCCGGAGCCGTGGCCGCGCGCCTCGAAACCGACCGCGTCGATCCCGGCGTCGACCTCGGGGACGCCGAGGATCTGCTCGATCTGCTCCTTCGGCTCGCCCTTCGTCACGTCGACCGTCTCGCAGCCGAAGCGGCGTGCCTGTTCGAGACGCCCGGCGTTGAGGTCGCCGACGATCACCACGGCGGCGCCGAGCAGGTGGGCGCCGGCCGCGGCGGCGAGCCCGACCGGGCCGGCGCCCGCGACGTACACGGTCGAGCCCGGCCGGACGCCGGCGCTCACCGCGCCGTGGAAGCCGGTCGGGAAGATGTCCGACAGCATCGCCAGGTCGCGGATCTTCTCCATGGCCTGTGCGCGGTCGGGGAACCGCAGGAGGTTGAAGTCGGCGTACGGCACCATGACGTACTCGGCCTGGCCGCCGACCCAGCCGCCCATGTCCACGTAGCCGTACGCGGAGCCGGGCCGGTCCGGGTTGACGTGCAGGCAGATGCCGGTCCTGCCCTCCTTGCAGTTGCGGCAGCGCCCGCAGGCGATGTTGAAGGGCACGGAGCAGAGGTCGCCGACGCCGATGAACTCGACGTCCGGGCCGGTCTCGACGACCTCGCCGAGTATCTCGTGGCCCAGGACCAGCCCCTGGGGCGCGGTGGTGCGGCCGCGGACCATGTGCTGGTCGCTGCCGCAGATGTTGGTCGCGACGACCTTCAGGATCACACCGTGGCCGCAGCGCCGGCCGACGTTGGCCGGGTGCACGCCCGGACCGTCCCGCAGTTCGAGCTTCGGATAGGCGATGCGGTGGACCTCGACCTCGCCGGGTTTGACGTACACGACCGCTCTGTTGCCTGCCATGGCCTTCCGCCCTTTCGAGAGTTCCAGCCGATGCCGACCGGTCACCGTGCCCGATCGTCGGACTGCCCTCGGAGGCGGTCAACCGCGCGCCGCGGCAGTTGATATGGGGATACGTCACACAGCGGGCGGTCGTGTCGGTGTGCCGCCGTAGAACGCCCGCCGGACCGCCGCGCGCACGGATACGCGACCCGGCCGAGCCGGTCACCACCGGACGGTGGAGAGCCGGACGGCCGCCGCCGCGCCGACGAGGAGCCCGATGTCGAGCGCGATCCGGCGGTCCGCCCCGGTCAGGTGGACGACGATCGCGCCGAGTCGCAGGACGACGAACCCGACGGCCGCGGCCGTCGCCGGTCCGGAGGCGATGCCGTTTAGCGGCGGCAGGCCCCGCGCTGCGCGTTCTCCCTCTACCGGGCCCTGCCGCGCAGCGCGGCGCAGATCGAGGAGGCGGTCGCGGTGGCGCGGCTGACGGTGCCGGCGATGGCGGTCGGCGCCCGTCCGGTGGGCCGGGCGGTCGAGCAGCAACTGCGTCCGGTCGCCGACGGCCTCACCGGGCACGTCATCGAGGACTGCGGGTGCGTCATCCCGCCGCACCGGCCCGGCGCGCTGCTGGAGCCGCTGCGGCCGGTCACCGACCGGCGCGGGCGGCGGGGTGAGCGCCGTACCCACGCGTGACGGTCGGCTACGCGTGGGGCCGGGCCGAGCAGTCCTCGAAGTTCCTGCGTACCGCGGCGCCCTCGTCCTCCACCAGGCCCGCGCCGTCCGGCAGTGGCAGTTCGGCGGCGCAGTGGGCGCAGAGCATGCGTCCGCCCGTCGCCGCCGGGACGGCCGGCCTGCTGCCGCACGCCTTGCACCGTCCCTCGTCCCCGTGGCCCGGTGCCGTCCGCTGGTCGTCCATCGGTGTGTTCCTTCCCTCGCGGTCCAGTGGTACGGGGGACGGGTTCCCGGAGCTGGGCGGGTATGCACCGGTGCGGGTGGCTCCGGCGGCGGGGGCGGCCGGCGGGGGCGGTACCGTCGTCGCGCGGCGTACCGGCGGGGCCGGTCGCCGACAGCCGGTAGAGCCCGGGGCGCACGGCGCACCGGGCGGTCGAACGAGGAGTGGACGATGAGCGTTCTCGACGGGATCCTCGCGGGGGTCCGCGAGGATCTGGATCAGCGCAGGCGCGAGACACCGCTGGCGGAGCTGCGCTCCCGGGCCGGGGACATGCCGCCCGCGCTCGATCCGCTGCCCGCCTTCCGGGCGCCCGGTGTCTCCGTCATCGCCGAGGTGAAGCGCAAGAGCCCCAGCAAGGGGGCGCTGGCGGACATTCCCGACCCCGCGTCCCTCGCGGCGCGGTACGCCACCGGTGGCGCCGCCGCGATCAGCGTACTGACGGAGCAGCGGCGGTTCGGCGGGTCCCTCGCCGACCTGGACGCCGTCCGGGCCCGGGTGGACGTGCCGGTCCTGCGCAAGGACTTCATCGTCGACCCGTACCAGCTGTGGGAGGCCCGCGCGCACGGCGCGGACCTGGCCCTCCTGATGGTGGTGTCGCTCGACGACGGGCAGCTCGCCGATCTGATGGGTCTGTGCGGGGAGCTGGGGCTCACGCCGCTGGTCGAGGCACACACCGCCGAGGAGGTGCGGCGGGCCGCCGCCGTGGGCGCGGAGCTGATCGGCGTCAACGCCCGGGACCTGACGACGCTGGACGTGGACCGTGCCGTGTTCAAGGAGCTGGCTCCGCTGATCCCCCAGGGCGCCGTGAAGGTCGCGGAGTCGGGTGTGGCCGGCCCGCGGGATGTCGCGGAGTACCGCGCGTGGGGGGCCGACGTGGTGCTCGTCGGCGAGGCGCTGGTGCGCTCGGGGGACCCGGGTACGGCCGTACGCGAGTTCATCGGCGCGACGGAGGTCTGAACCGCGCAGCCGGTGCGGGGCGGCCGGGTGTCCCGCCGCCCCGCGCCGGTGCCCGGGTCAGGCGGTGGGCGGCGTGGCGCGGATCGCCGAGATGTCGAACTGCAGCCGGACCTTCTCGCTGACCATCGCGCCGCCCGTCGCGAGGCGCTGGTTGTAGACCAGGCCCCACTCGGTGCGGTCGATGGTGGTGGTGCCGTCGAAGCCGGCGCGTTCGAAGCCGAAGGGGTCCTCGACCGAGCCGAGGTAGTCGAGTTGCAGGTCGACGGGGCGGGTGACGTCCCGGATGGTCAGCTCCCCCGTCATGCGGAAGCGGTCCTGGCCCTCGTGGACGGTGGAGGTGCTGCGGAACACCATCTCGGGGAAGCGGCGCGCGTCGAAGAAGTCGGCGCCGACGAGGTGCGCGTCGCGCTGTTCCACGCCGGTGTCGACGCTGCCCACCCGGATCGCGAGATGGGCACGGGACCGGGCGGGCCGGTTCCCGTCGAAGTAGAGCGTGCTCTCGTAGTCGGTGAAGGACCCGCGCACCGTCGTCACCATCGCGTGCCGTACGGAGAATCCGATGCGGCTGTGCGGCCGGTCGATGGTCCACTGCCCGGTCAGCGCGCGGAGGGTGGGGTCGAGCGAGACACCGGCGGGGGTGACCTCCTCCGCGGGCGCGGGGTAGCCGGCGGTCGGCGGCTGCTCGATGGTCGCGGCGGTGCGACGGCTGAAGATACCCATGAGGTCGTAAGCCCTTTCGACTCGATCTCTCCGTGCTATCACGGAGTCGTCGACGGCCGGTTCGGGATATGGGCGGCCTCGTCCGGCTTCCATGGTGCCGACCTCAAAGATGCACAAGTTCCCCCACAGTGTGTGCGTGGGTCCCCGGGCTCCGAAGAGCCCGGGGCAGGTGGTCAGTTCAGTGCGCCGGCGTCGTGGACGACGCGGCCGCCGATGACCGTCGCGCCCACGGAGAGGGTGTCGATCCTGGCCGGGTCGACGGTCAGCAGGTCGTCCGAGAGGACGGCGAAGTCCGCCAGCATGCCGCGGGTGAGCCGGCCCTTGCGGTGCTCGGCGTGTTCGGCGTGGGCGGAGCCCACGGTGTAGGCGTACAGGGCCTCGTACGGGGTGACCGCTTCGTGGAGAGCGAGCGGGGCGCCCGAGGCCGTACGGCGGTTGACCATGTCGTGGATGCCGAGCAGCGGGCTGCCGTGGGCGACCGGGGCGTCGCTGCTGCCGGGGAGGACGGCACCCGCGTCCAGGAGGCTGCGCATGCGGTAGCAGCGGTCGGCGCGTTCGGGGCCCAGCGCGGTGATCATGCCGTCGCCGATCTCGGAGACGAAGCGTCCCTGCGGTACGGGGACGACGCCGAGGGCCGCGAGGCGGCGGACCTGTGCGTCGGAGGCGACGGCGAAGTGCTCGACGCGGTGGCGGGCGTCGGGGCGGGGGTGCGCGGCCTGCGCGGCCTCGAACGCGTCCAGGACGACGTCGATCGCGGCGTCCCCGATGGCGTGCGCGGCGATCTGCCAGTCGCAGCGGTGCGCGGCGAGGATCGTACGGCGCAGCCAGTCCGCGTCGAACTGGAGGAACCCGGAGTTGTCGGGTTCGTCGTGGTAGCCGCAGCACATGTGCGCGGAGCGGCCGATGAGCGAGCCGTCCGTGGCGATCTTCGTGGCGCCGATCTTCAGCCGGTCGTCGCCGAAGCCGCTGCGCAGGCCGGTGTCGAGTCCGAACCAGGTGTCGCCGCCGCCGACGGGTCCCGCGTCGTGCAGGACGGTCAGGTAGGGCATGACCGTGGTGCGGACGGTGAGGACGTCCTCCTCCACGGCGCGGTGGAAGGCGTGCAGGTCGGCGGGGCCGTGTCCGACGTGGTCGGGGGCGGCGATGCCGGGTTCGGTGAGGCTGGTGATGCCCTCCGTGACGCCCTGGGCGTTGCCCGCGGCGATGGCGGCGACGATCGCGTCCACGGGGGTGGGGCGGAACGCCTGGGTGACCAGGTGCTGGGCGGTCTCCTGGAGGAGGCCGGTGGCCCGGCCGTCGGTGTCGCGGGCGACCTGTCCGCCGTCGATGTCGGGGACGCCCTCGCGGCCGGTGTACCCGGCGCGGGCGAAGGCCGCGGTGTTGGCCACGCCCATGTGGCAGGAGACGTGCTCCAGCCAGACGGGGCGTCCCTGGGCCGCCTCGTCGAGGGCCTGGGCGCTCGGGTGGGCGCCGATCTTGTTCTGGTCGTAGCCCGCGCCGAAGAGCCACTCGTCGGGGCCGAGGCGGGCGGCCCGTTCGCGCACGGCGGCGTAGAGCGCGTCGAGGGTGGGGGCGGCCTCGGCGCGCAGGTCGAGCTGGAGCAGCCGGCGGCCGCGCATGCTGAGGTGGTGGTGGGCGTCGTTGAAGCCGGGGACCGCGGGGGCGCCGCCGAGGTCGTGGACGCGGTCGGCTGTGCAGCCGGCGACGTCGTCGTCCAGGCCGACGACGCGGCCGGCGAGGACTCCGACGGTGTGGGCGGTGGGGCGGTCCGCGTCGAGCGTGGTGAAGCGGCCGCCTGTGAACAGGGCGTCGAGGTGCATGAGGTGTCCTAGGGGGAGGAAGCGGGTCACGCGACGGTGGGCAGGCCGTCCGTCTCCCGGTCGGCGGGGGCGGGCGCTTCCTCGCGGCGGGCCCGCTGCCGGGCCAGGGCCAGCACGCAGACCGTGGTGAGCAGCAGGAGCGTGACGTAGTAGCCGACCACCGGCCAGTGTCCGCCGCCGAGGTCGAGCAGCCACTGGGCGACCAGGGGGGTGGAGCCGCCGATGACGGTGCTGCACAGCTGGTAGGCCAGGGAGACGCCCGTGTAGCGGACCTTCACGGGGAACGCCTGGGCCAGGAAGCCGGCGAGAAGGGCGTAGTAGGTGGAGCCGGTGACCACGCCGAGGGCCAGTCCCACGCCGATGAGGGTGCTGTCGCGGGTGGCGATGAGCAGGAACATCGGGACGGCGACGGCGATGTTGGCGACGAGGGCGCCCGCCATCAGCCGTACGGTGCCCACGCGCTGGGCGAGGAGGGCCGCGAGGGGCTGCCACAGGAACTGCGCGACGGCGAGGACCAGGAGGATGTCGAGCATGGTCTGCCTGTGCACACCGAGGTCGGTCGTGGCCCAGGACAGGACGAAGGTGTTGGTGAAGTAGGCGGCCGAGATGCCCATGGCGCTGGCGCCCACGCCGAGCAGGACCAGCACCCGGGAGGTGCGGAACAGTTCCACGACGGGGATCCGCGGAGCGGCGGTGTCCTCCCGGCGCCGGGCCTTCTCGAACTCGGTGGACTCGGTGACCCGCAGCCGGATCACGAGGCCGATGACCACCAGCAGCGCGGAGAGCAGGAAGGGGACGCGCCAGCCCCACGACATGAACGCGTCGTCGGGCAGGTGTCCCACGGCGATGAAGACGAGGGAGGCCAGGATGGAACCGGCGGGCGAGCCCTGCTGGACCCACATGCCGGCCAGGCCCCGGCGCCCGCGTTCGGTGTTCTCGGTGGCCATCAGCACGGCGCCGCCCCACTCGCCGCCGACGGCGATGCCCTGGACGGCGCGGAGCAGCACCAGCAGGATCGGGGCGGTGACCCCGATGGTGGCGTAGGTGGGCAGCAGGCCGATGAGGGTGGTGGCGGTGCCCATCAGGACGAGGGTGGCGACCAGGACGTTCTTGCGGCCCACGCGGTCGCCGATGTGTCCGAAGACCAGCCCGCCGAGGGGCCGGGCGAGGAAGCCGACCCAGAAGGTGGCGAAGGCCGCGAGGGTGCCGGCGGCGCTGTCGGCGGTGGGGAAGAAGAGCTTGCCGAAGACCAGGGCGGTGGCGGTGCCGTAGATGTAGAAGTCGTACCACTCGACGGCGGTCCCGATGAACGACGCCGTGGTGGCGCGTCTGGCGTTGCTGCCTGCGGGGGCTGTTGCTTGGGGCATGGCTGAACTCCGGGGATGAGCGGCGGTACCGTCGGATTCGGCCTGCGCGCGGCGCGGGGCGGGCCGGGAGGGCCCTGCGCCGGCCGCGACGCTGCGGGTGCCCGTTCGAACGGTGTTGTCCGGTGTGCCTCAGTGTCGTGGCCCACACGTCATACGGTCCAGTACCTTCTAGGCTGCACGGTCATGCCCGCGAGGCATGGGCGTACGACACGGGCGGTGGGCCGGAAGACGGAGGCGTGATGGAGCTGCGGGTCCTGCGGTACTTCCTGGCGGTGGTGGACACCGGCTCGATGACGGCGGCCGCCGCGCGGGTCCACGTCGCGCAGCCGTCCGTCTCACGGCAGTTGCGCTCCCTCGAACGCGAACTGGGCGCGGAGCTGCTCGCGCGCACCAGCTCCGGGGTACGGCTCACCGCGGCCGGGCGCCGGTTCGTGCCCATCGCCCGGGACCTCACCCAGCGTGCCGCCCGGGGCACGGAACTGCTGCACGCCGTCTCGGGACAGGGTCCGCTCCAGCTCCGCGTGGCGTGTCCCGCCTCCACCATCACGCACCTCGTGGCGCCGTTCGTCGCCGACCGCGGCGCGCTCTTCGCCGACGCCCGCAGCTCCGAACCGGGTCAGGTCTACGACCGCCTGACCGCCGGGGAGGTCGACATCGGCATCTCCACCAGCCCGCCGCCGGGCGGTATGGCGGCCCGGCGGCTCGGCGGACGCGACATCAGTGTCCAGGTTCCCGGGGACCATCCGCTGGCCCGCGAGGGCAGTGGCGCTCTGGACCTGGCGAGCCTGCTCGACCACCCCGTCATCGTCAGCGGCCGGACCAGCGCCGTGCGCCGGACCCTCGACAACGCGCTGTACGAGCAGGGCACGCCGCTGCGGCCGGCGTTCGAACCGCAGTCGGAGGCGATGGCGCAGGCGCTGGCCGCCGCGGGCCACGGGGCGTGTGTGGTCGTCGACCACCCGCAGTTCGGGCTGTCCCGCCGTGCCCTGGCCTCGCTGGGCCGGCCGCTGGCCATCTCCCTGTACGCGGGGTGGGACCCCGAGCACTACGCGCGCGACGAGATCGACGCGGTGGTGGGGGACCTGTCCCGCTGGCTGACGGCGAACGGCGGGGGCCGGAAACCGGGAAGCCGCCCCGCGGACGGCGGTGCCGACCGGGAGGCGACGGACGGCGGCGGGTGAGTACGGTCCCGGGACAGGTCGGTACGGTCCCCGGGACAGGTCGGTACGGTTCCGGCGGCGGGTGAGTACGGGGCCCCGGCCGCCGGGTCAGTCGCGCGGGCCCACACGGTCGCGCAGGGCCGCCTCCACCGCCTCGTTCACGCGGGCGTCCTCGCGGCGTCGGCGGCGGGCGCGGTTGCGGCGGGTCAGCAGGATCGCGCTCACGGCGGCGGCCAGGACGAGGAGGACCAGCAGCAGGAGGGCCCAGGGAACCGCCCAGCCGCCGGTGGTGGCGTGGACCGGCTTCAGGGTGGTCGTGGAACCGGCGGCGTCGGTGACGGCGGGGGTGACGGTCGCCTCGGCGGTGAGCCGGAACGCCGGGGTGACCCCGTGCACCTCCACCGTGACCTCCCACTTCTCCCCGGGAAGCAGCTCCGGCGGGGCGGGGATCTTCCCGGCGTCGGTGCTCAGGACGCCGAAGGGCCCGGAGAGGGTGACGTCCTGGGCCCCGGAGAGCATCGCGTTGCCGGTGTTGTGGAGGGTGTAGGTGACGGTGGCGTCGCCCTGGCCGAAGGGGTCGGCCGTGCCGTGGTAGTCGACGTGCGGGTCCTCGACGGCGAGGGTGGGCTTCAGGGCGCCGCTCACGCGGAGCTTGACGCGGATGCCGAGGCGCCGGTCGACGGCTATGCCCTCGGCGTCCTCGGACTGCCGGAGCGAGGTGAGGATGCCGCCGACGTGGTCGCCGGGCGTGGCGTCGTCGGGGACCTCGACGGTGAAGGGGATCTCGGCGGTCCTGCCGGGGGCGATCCGTACGGTCTTCTTCGCTGGACGGACCCAGGCGCCGACGCCGGTGGACTTCTCGTCCCGGGTGAGCAGGTCGAGCTGTCCCTTGCCGGTGGTGTAGCCGTCGGCCGCGTAGACCGCGAGGGTCAGCTCGCTCCTGCCCCGGTTGGCGACGACCATGGCATCCTCGACCGTGCCGCCCGGGTTGACGTGGTGGCTGAAGCTGGACCGGTCGTCCCCGTACCCGTTGGAGGCCGTGCGCACCGTCCAGGTGACGTCGCCGTCGGCCGCGCGGGCCGGGCCGGTGACGGTGCCGGTGAGCGCGAGGGCCGTGAGCAGGGCCAGGAGCACGGTGCGGAGGAGGTGGCGGTGGCCGGGGCGGCGGCGGACGGGCGCGGCGGTGTGCATGGGCGGGTCTCTCCTGGAGGGGGCGGGGCAGGCGGCCGGTGGCCGGGCCTGCCCCGCCGGGTGGTAGGGCGGTGGGTCAGCTGCTCAGCGCGGTGATCGTGAGGGTGGCGCGGTAGCCGCCCTTCGCGACGGTGTCCGGGATCTTCAGATCCAGGCCGGCGCCCAGCTTGGCCTTGCCGCGGGCGTGGCCCTGCTCGGCGGAGCCGAGGCCGCGGGAGACGGACAGGCCCTTGCCCCGGTCGTCGTAGCCGGAGGCGACCGAGGAGCCGGCCTCGGCGCCGGCGCCCGCGTCGAGGACGTACGGCGACCAGCCCAGGTACGAGCCGGAGAACGTCTTGTCGCCGTCCTTGAAGTCGCTCACGTCGGCCGAGACGGACCACGGGGAGAGCGAGCGGCGGGTGTCGGAGACGACGATCGGGTTTATCTTGCCGGTGGCGGTGAAGTGGTCGCCGCCGACCTCCTTGGCGGTGCCGAGATCGACCAGGCCGTTGTAGCCGTCGATGGTCCAGCCGAACTCGCCGGGAGCGGCGTCGGGCACGTCGACCTGGAGTTTCTGGCCGTCACCGTTGTACGGGTGGATGCTCACCTTGTCGACGACCGAGCCGACGGGCTGGTCGGCGCTGGTGTTGTCGCACCAGCTGCCCTTCTCGACGGCCGCGTTGGGGGCCGCGCAGGTGCCGCTGCGGAGGTTCTCCACGACCAGCTTGTCGTCGCGGACCTGGACCTTCATGTAGGAGCGGACGTGCTCCTGGTTCTGGACCGAGTTGTACCAGTAGTTGTCCGGGTTGTTCGGGTCGGCGCCGTTGCCTGCCCCGCTGGTGCCGCTGTCGTCGGGCGCCGTGATGTCGTAGTACTTCGAGCCGGAGGCGGAGTTGGCGGTGACGTAGAGGACGCCGCCGGGGCCCGGGTAGATGTCGCCCTGGCCGGGCTTCTCGTCCGGGTTGGCCTTCTCGCCGTTCTTGATCTCGTAGCTGCGCGTGTAGCTGTGGTCGTGGCCCTGGAGGACCAGGTCGACGCCGAGCTTCGAGAAGGTGGTGGGCAGGTCGACCCGGCGCGCCTTGTTGTCCTTGTCCTTGGCGTGCGCGGCGGGCGAGTAGATGGAGTGGTGGTAGACGAGCACCTTCCACTTCGCCTCGTCGCCGTGCTGGTCGATGATGTCGGTGACGTACTTCGTGTGCGCCTCGTCACCGCCGCCGCCCTGGGAGGAGGCGTAGCTGTTGCTGTTGATGTCGATGAACAGCACATCCTTGTAGATGTACCAGTAGTCGCCGCCGGAGGTGTTGGAGTCCGGGTCGCCGTTGGCGTAGTACGCGGCGGAACGGTCCGTGTTCGGCATGGCGAAGTGCTGCTCGTACGCCTTGCTGCCGACGTCGTGGTTGCCGATGGTGGCGGCGACGGGGTACTGGCGCAGCTGGTCGGGGGCGAGGAACCCGTTCCACTGCGTCTCGTTGCCGGCGCTCTCGACCTGGTCGCCGGCGGAGACGAGGAGTTCGGCGTCGGGGTTGGCCTTGTAGGCGACGTCGAGGGTGTCCTTCCAGCCGGCCGTGTCCTTGGCCACGTCGCCGGAGGAGCCGATCTGCGGGTCGCCGAAGAAGAGGAAGTCGTACTCGCCCTCGAAGTCCTGCGTCCGGAAGGAGTACGTGGGCGACCAGTTGCCCTCGCTGCCGACCCGGTAGGAGTAGGCGGTGTTCTCCTTCAGGCCCGTGATGGTGGAGTGGCGGTTGTGGCCGCCGGTGGAGGTGTTGGCGGCGCCCAGCGCGTCGAAGAGGGACGCGTCGGCGGGGAAGGCGCCGTCGGTGAGCCGGGCGCTGGGGGCGACCTGGATCTTCTGCGCGGTGTCGGCGGAGGAGTACCAGCTCACGGTGCGCTGGGTCTCGTCGGCACCGACGCCGAGGACGATGCCGGTGAAGGTGGCGGAGTCGGCCGCGACGGCGGGGGTGGCGAGCTGGCCGCCGAGGGTGACGGTCAGGCCGAGGGCGACCGCGGTGGCGCCGGTGGCCATACGGCGGCGTACGGGCCGTGCGGTCCGCGCGGGGCGTCTGGATCTCATGAGATGTCGTTTCTTTCTTGCACATGTGTGCGTGCTGTGGAGATCGACAAGCTCGCCGGTCAAGGTGAAGTCAAGATCAACGCGGTCTTGGTGGGGGCTGAACTTCCGCTTGCGCCGCGCGGATGTGCCGTCGCGCCGTCCGCGGGTGAACCGGGGCGGACCGGCCGGCGAACCGTGCGGGAACAAGTGGCCGTTCGGGGGCCGGCGGATGGAGGCGGGCGGGAGCGGCGGCGCAGGATGGGGCCGTCTCCCGAACCGAACCCCTGGAAGGACGGTCGTCTTGCGCCGCCCGTATCTGCTCGCCGCCGCCGCTTGGGCCGTGGCCGCCGTTCTGCTCACCGGGTGCGGCCCGGACGACGACCGGTCGGCGCCGGACGCGCGGCCGTCCGCCGTGGGCGAGCTGGGTGCCGGGTTCATCGGCGCCGCCTCCCCCGCGCCGGAGTCGACCGTGACGCCGCGGCCCGGTTCCTGGTCGGGGGTGCGGCCCTCGGCCGGCTACCGCGTGGTCCTGCTGACGGCGGGGTCCGACCGGCCGACCCGGACCCTGGTCGAGGCGGTCGAGAAGTGGGCCGAGGACGAGGACGTCGACCTGCGGACCGTACGGGCGTCCGGCGCGGACGATCTCCTGCCGGCCGCCACCCGGGCCCTTCGGGCGCGGGCGGACCTCGTGATCAGCGCGGGCGACGACCTCGTGGACCCGCTCGCGACGGTCACCCCGAACCATCTCGACCAGCGGTTCCTGGTCGTGGGCGCGGAGCTGGCCGAGCCCACGGAGAACGTGACGGCGGTCGACTGGACCGGCGCGTCGTTCCGCGGCGAGGGCCTCGGTGCGGCGTCGACGTACGACGCGGCGTCGTTCACGGCGGACCGGTGCGCGGCGGCGGTGCGGGCGGGGACGGCGGCCGTGCTGTCGGGACGGACGGGGATCGTGGTGTGGCTGGACGAGTTCTGAGCGGGCCGGCCGGCGCCGGGCGTGTGAACGGCCGGCGCCGGCCGTGAGCCGTCACCCGGTGTTCAGGACACCGGTGTTCAGGACACCGCGTCGGTGACCGATCCCAGCTCCGTGTCCGGTTCGGCGACCCGGGCCAGCGACCAGAAGAACAGGGCGACGCCCGTCGCGCCGGGGTCGGCGGCGCCGAGGGCACGTTCACCGACGTAGGAGGCGCGGCCGCGGCGGGCCTTGATGTCCGCGGTGGCGCGCGCCCCGTCGAGGGCGGCACGGGCGGTGTCCGCGTACCCCGCTCCCCCGTCGAGCGCGTCGCGGGCGGGCGCGAGCGCGTCGACCATGGTGCGGTCGCCGGGTTCGGCCTCGCCGACGCGCTGGATCGCGGCGAGGCCCTCCCGTACGCCGGTGGCCCAGCCCTCGTGGCCGTCGCCGTGCTCGGTGAGCGCCCGGCCGATCTCCTGGAAGAGCAGGCCGATCAGCGGTCCGCTGGTGCCGCCGACCTCGTCGAGGAAGACACCGGCCGCGACGGTGAAGGGGGCGTCGGCGGGGCCGTCGTCGAGCGCGGACGTCACGCCGTCGAGCCCTTCGCGGAGGTTGTCGCCGAAGTCCCCGTCGCCGGAGAGCTGGTCGAGGGCGGTCAGGGCGTCGTGGGCGGTGCGGGCGGCCTCCGCGTAGGTGCGCAGGACCTTTTCCTGGTCGACGGTCGTGGTCATCGGGCGGTCTCCGAAACGGGGAAGGCGGGGGTCAGGGCGGGGGCGTGCCACCAGTCGAGCCAGTTCTCGCGCAGCGCGGTCACCGTCACCGAGAAGCCGCTCATGTCGAGTGCGGGGACGTAGGTGCCGACGAGCTGTCCGGCGACGTCCACGCCGCGCTTGTCGAGGACGTGGCGGACCCGGTCGTGGACGGCGTACAGCTCCAGCAGGGTGGTCGCGCCGAGGCCGTTGACGAGGAGGAGCACGGAGCCGGAGGTGTCGGGGAGGGCGTCGAGGACCTGGCCGGTCATGCGGTCGACGAGGGTCTCGAACTCCGGGCGGGGCACGGTGCGGGCGGCGCGCTCGCCGTGGATGCCGACGCCGTACTCGATCTCGCCGTCGGCCAGCGCGAACGCCTCGCCGCCGCGGCCGGGCGCGGTCTGGGCGCGTCCGGCGACGGCGATGCTGCGGGAGGCGGCGGCGAACGCGGCGCCCGCTTCGGCGAGCTCGTCGAGACCGAGCCCCGCGTCGGCCGCGCCGCCGAGCAGTTTCTCCACGATGACGGTGGCGCCGGTGCCGCGGCGGCCGGTCGCCGTCTCGGCGTCGTCGGTGGCGAGGTCGTCGTCGACGAGGACGCGGCGTACGGGGATGCCGTCGGCGCGCAGGCGTTCGGCGGCGATACCGAAGTTGATGCGGTCGCCGGTGTAGTTCTTGACGACGTGGACGACGCCGTCGGGGCCGGCGGCGGCGCGGGACGCCTCGTAGACCTGGCGGTTGTGCGGGGAGGCGAAGACGCGGCCCGGCACGGCGGCGTCCAGCATGCCGCGGCCGACGAAACCGGCGTGCAGGGGTTCGTGTCCGGAGCCGCCACCGGAGAGCAGGCCGACGCGGCGGTCGGGGTGGCGGTCGCGGGCGGTGAGGTAGAGCGGGTCCTCGTGGAGGGTGACGAGGCCGGGGTGGGCGAACGCGAAGCCGCGCACGGCGGCGTCCACGGGCGCGTCGGCCGGCAGGAAGAGACGGTTCACGGCGTTGCGGTCCTTTCGGTGGTGCGCCCGGTCACGGTACCCACCGGGTCCGGCTGTGCCGTGCGCCGCCCCGTCCGGGCGGTACGTGTCGGGGGCCGAGCCCCGCCTGTCCTCGTCGGCCGCCCCGCCGCCCGGCCCGTCGCCTCCCGGCCTCTCGACAGCCTGGCCTCTCGACAGCCCGGCCTCTCGACAGCCCGCCCTAGTCACCGCCCCCGCCCCGCCGTCACCGCCTCCTCCGCCGTCTCCGCCGTCCCCGCCGTCCGCGCCCCAGCCGTCGCCGCCGCCGGATTCGTTGTCCTGGTTGTCCGTGCCGAGGTTGCTGAACCAGGCGCGTTCCCAGATCCCGTCGTCGGCGAGGAGGTCGAGGTCCCACTCCTTGCGGCCCCGTGCGGCGCGGAAGCGGGCCGTGCCCGTCGTGTTGCCGAGGCCGAAGGAGGCGGCGAAGACGTGGGCCATGACGGCGTCCAGCGGATCGGCGCTCTCGTGGCGCACGGGGGCCAGCGGCAGCAGCACCTCGCCCGGGACCGTCGCCGGACGCCGTGGCGGCCTGGTCAGCAGGGCGGCGCGCCGGTCGTCGGCCAGCAGCCAGGAACGCCTCGCGTCCTCCCGGCGCAGCGTCCAGCGGCGCCCCGGAACCCGTACCTCCACCAGGCTCCTGGACTTCCGGGCCCGTTTCTCCAGGACGAGCCCGGCCGTCGTGTCGCCGACGGTCAGGGTGAGTCCCTGGGCCGGGTCACCGGCGCCGGGGCGGTGACCACGCGGCGCCCGGAGGCGTACGACGGGCGCGTGCGGCCCCCACACGTCCACCCGCACCAGGCGGCGTTCGACGGCGACGGCGACCGGTCCGGCCGGGCCCGGCGCGTACCGGCGCGCGATCCACAGCGGTACCCCTTCGGCCCGCGCCCGGTCCGACAGCGCGGCCACCCGCTCGGGTCCGCCGCAGCAGCGCACCGCCAGCTCTCCCAGCCGGTGGGCGAACTCGGCGGCGTGCCGCACCCGTACCGGTGCGGACGTGCCGGTGACGCGGGTGACGGGCACGATGCCGGACCCTTCGGGGAGGCGGGTCAGGGGGCGTTCCGTGCCGCCGCCCCCGAGCCACCGGCCCCGCCGGTACGCCTCGGCCATGGCGCCGAGGTTCAGTTCGTCGAGGGGGGTGGTGCGGGAGCCCACCCTCAGGACGCGATCGGTCAAGCGGACGGTCCGGGTCAGTGGGTTGTACGACCGTTCGCCGTAGAGGACCTGCTGCACACCGAAACCTCCGTACGCCGTGGTGTCCGGCACGAGGGGACTGGAGGGCCTGGGGACGAGGGGACTCCATGTGACAGACCGGCTGGGTGCCTCAGCGGTTCCACGAGGGCGGAAACGGCCGTCACGGCCGCGGCCGCTGCCAGGCGTATCGGCGCTCGGGGCGTCCGGCGGTGCCGTAGCGCAGGGAGACGTGGACGAGGCCGGCGGCGTGGAAGTGCTCCAGGTAACGGCGGGAGCTGACGCGGGAGATGCCGACGACGGCGGCGCACTCGACGGCGGAGAGGGTGCCCTCGGCGCCGCGCAGGGCCTGTTCGACCAGCCCGGCGGTCTCCACGCTGAGTCCCTTCGGCAGGGCGCTGCCCCGCGGGCCTGCGGGCGGGACCAGCAGCCGGTCCACGTCCGCCTGGCCGCGTACGACCGAGGTGAGCAGGCGCTCGCGCCGCCCCGCGTACTGCCGGAGCCGCACCGCCAGGTCGTCCTGCTCGAACGGCTTGAGGAGGTAGTCGACGACGCCCTGGCGTACGGCGCCCCGCACGCTGTCGGCCTCGCGGGCGGCGCTGATGACCATCACGTCGCAGTCGTGGCCGGCGGTGCGCAGCCGGGCGATCACGTCGAGCCCGAACATGTCGGGCAGGTAGAGGTCGAGCAGTACGAGGTCGGGGCGGAGTTCTCCGACGGCGTGGACGGCCTGTTCACCGGTGCCGGCGGTGCCGACGACCCGGAACGGCGGGACGCGTTCGACGAAGGTGGAGTTGACCCGCGCCACCATGAAGTCGTCGTCCACGACGAGGACGTCGACCGGCGGGCCGGTCGTGGGGGTGCCGGCTGCTTCCGTGGCTGCTGTCATCGGGTCGTTCCCTTCGTCACCGAGGTGTTCCCTCGGTCTCGGGGTGTTCGTCGGTCAGGGGGTCGGCGCTGTGGCTCACGGACATGCGGGCGGTGAACTGGGCACCGTCGGCGGTGTTGGCCACCGCGATCTCCCCGCCCCGGTTCTCGCAGACGAGCCTGGTCAGGGCGAGGCCGATGCCGCGCCCGCCGTTGGCGGCGGCCTTCGTGGTGAAACCGTGGGTGAACACCTCCCGCGCCACCTCGGGGGCGACACCGGGGCCGGAGTCGCGGACCACGATCTCCACGCTGGAGGTGTCCTGGCGCAGTTCGACCTCGACCCACGCCTCACCCGGTCCGGCGGGTGCGCCGGCGACGGCGTCCACGGCGTTGTCGACGAGGTTGCCGACCACGGTGGCGACATCGGCGGCCTCCTCGGGCAGGAGCCGGCCGAGGGAGGTGTGGTCCGAGACCCGCAGGGTCACCTTGCGTTCGGCGGCGAGCGAGGACTTGGCCATCAGGAGCGCCGCGACGGTGGTGTCCCGGATGCGCTGCCCGATCGTCATGTCCAGGGACTGGCGGCGCCTGGTGACCGTACGGATGTAGCGCACCGCCTCGTCCTGCTCGCCGATCTGGATGAGGCCGGAGACGGTGTGCAGCTGGTTGGCGAACTCGTGGGCCTGGGCCCGCAGCAGCTCGGCCGAACTGCGGAACGAGCCGATCTCCTGTTCCAGCCGGGCCAGTTCCGTACGGTCGCGCAGGGTGGTGACCGAGCCGAGCAGCCGGTCGTCCTTGGTGACGGTCATCCGGTTCATCACCAGGACCCGCCCGTGCCGGACGACGACGGCGTCCTGCCGGTCGGCGTCCCGGGCGGGCGTGCCGGTGAGGACGTCGCCGAGCCGGCCGTCGATGCCCAGGTCGGCCAGGGTCTTGCCGACCGAGTCCGGGGGCAGGTCGAGCAGGCGTCTGCCGACGTCGTTGACGAGGGTGAGCCGGTGCTGCGGGTCGAGGGCGACCACGCCCTCGGCGATCCCGTGGATCATCGCCTCGCGGTGTTCGGCCAGCCCGGTGATCTCGCGCGGTTCGAGTCCCAGTGTCTGGCGTTTGACCCGCCGGGCCAGCAGCCAGGAACCGGCCAGGCCGAGTCCGCCGGCGACGCCGAGGTAGGTGAGTACGTAGGACGAGGCTCCGCTGAGCCGCTGCCACACCGTGGGGGCGCTCTCGCCGATCATCACCGTTCCCATGCGGCGGCCGAGGTCGCGGTGGGTCGCGCCGAGCACGGGCACCTGGGCCACCAGTTCGTGGTGGCCGGCCCAGGTCAGCGAGCCGGACCAGCCGCGTCCCCGGGCGACGTCGGCGTTCTGCGGCAGGGTGCCGCCCTCGGCGGTGGGATCGGTGGCGGCGACGACGCGGCCCGAGGCGTCCGCCACGGTGACGGACGAGACACCGGACTGCACCAGGGTGGTGTGGGCGAGCGCGGCAAGCGCCCTCTGCGGGGAGCGCCGTGCGAGCTGGTTGCGGACGAGGGGGTTGGCCGCGAGCTGTTCGGCGAGTTCCGTCACCCGGCGGCCCTCGACCCGGTTGAACGTCGACTGCGCCTGGGCCAGTGACACCGCGGCGACCGCCAGGACCACCGTCACGATGATGGCGAGCTGAAGAACCAGCATCTCGCCCGCGAGGCTCTGGCGCCGGAAGGTGCTGACCACAACGTACTCAATCTCTCTTGGTGACAGAAGGTGGGGGATACACGCGGTTCGGATGCACAATCATGACGTCCATCCCGTCGCCGGTGAAAGAGGGGGCCGTGAAAGCCCGCGCACGCGCCCTGTGTCTCCTGGCGGTCCTGTCGCTGCCGGCGGCGGGCTGCGGGGCGTGGCCGGCGGCGGGCGACGGTGCCTGCGGTGATCTGCGCATCATGGTGCCGAACACGGCCGGCGGCGGGTACGACACCACCGCGCGCACCGTGGCGAAGGTGCTGGAGGAGACCGGTGCCGCGACCGGGACGCAGGTCTTCGACCTGCCGGGCGCGGGCGGCACGGTGGGCCTCCAGCGCCTGGTGAACGAGCAGGGCAACGGCCGGCTCGTGATGCAGATGGGCCTGGGTGTCGTCGGCTCCTCGCACGTCGCGCGGGCACCGGTGACCGTGGGCCGGACCACCCCGATCGCCCGGCTGCTCGGGGAGCCGGGGGCGGTGGTGGTGCGGAAGGACTCGCCGTACCGCACGGTCGACGACCTGATCGCCGCCTGGCGGGAGGACCCGTCGGGGCTGACGGTCGGCGGCGGTTCCTCCCCCGGCGGCCCCGACCACCTGCTGGCGATGGAACTGGCCCACGCCGTCGGTGTCGATCCGGGGGACGTGGACTACGCGGCGTACGACGGTGGCGGCGGTGATCTGCTGCCCGCGCTGCTCGACGGGGAGGTCGACCTCGCCACGAGCGGCGTGGGCGAGTACCTCGACCAGGTGGACGCGGGTCAGCTGCGGGTGCTGGCCGTCACCAGCGACCGTCCGGTCGCCACGCTCCCCGAGGTGCCGACGCTGCGCTCCCACGGCATCGACCTGGTCTTCAGCAACTGGCGGGGGATCGTGGCCCCGCCGGGCATCAGTGCCGCGGACCGCCGCCGCTGGACCGACGCGCTGACCGAGCTGCACGACTCCCCGCAGTGGCGGGCGGCCCTCGCCCAGCGGGGCTGGACCGACCTGTTCGCGACGGGCGACGCCTTCGAGGAGTTCCTCGCGCGGCAGGACCGGGCCGTGGCCCGCCTGGTCGACCGCCTCGGGCTCGGCTGAACCACCGACCGCACCGGCCGCCTCTCTGCTTCTCCCGTCCTCCCGTCCTCCCGTGCGCCCTCGCGCGCCCTCCCCCGCGCTCTCTGCCGTCCGGAAGTTCTGTTCGCTGTTGTTGTGAAAGGCACCGCATGACGTCCCACACCTGGTGGCTGCTGCTCATCCTGGCGGCGGCGATCGCCGTCCTCATCTACCTGATCAACGGCAGACCGCGGGTCCATCCGTTCGTCGCGCTGATCGTGGTCACCGTAGCGACGGGGCTGGCCGCCGGGGAGCCGGTGGCCGATCTGACCGGGTCGATCGAGGAAGGCGCGGGCGGCACCCTCGGCGACGTCGGGGTCACACTGGCCCTGGGCGCCATGCTGGGCCGGCTGCTCTCGGACTCGGGTGCCACCGACGCCATCGCCCGAGCCCTGGTGGGGCGCGCGAGTGCGGGCCGGCTGCCCTGGCTGGTCGGAGCCGCCGCGTTCGTCATCGGCATCCCGATGTTCTTCGAGATCGGGCTGATCGTGCTGCTGCCGCTCATCTTCAGCGTGGCCCGCCGCATGGAGGAACAGGGCGGCGCCAAGGGCTCCCCGTACGTGCTGCTCGGTGTGCCGGCCATCGCGTCCCTGTCCACGCTGCACGGCATGCTGCCGCCCCACCCCGGTCCGCTGACCGCCATGACCGGGCTCCACGCCGACCTCGGTCCGACGCTGCTCGTCGGTCTCGTCTGCGCCGTCCCCACCGTGATCGTCTCCGGTCCGCTCTACGCCCGCTGGATCGCGCCGCGCCTGGCCGACGTGCGGCCCGACGCGGCGCTGGTCGCCCAGTTCACGGGTGCCGAGCGGACCGCCGGCGTGCGGTCCGGCGCCGGCTCCTCCGCCGGCGTCGGTGGCCCCGGCGCCGGGC
>NZ_JAVRHI010000236.1:0-7150 GCF_034105845.1 Streptomyces sp. CRN 30
CGCGGCCGGCCGGGCGCGGGTGGCGGTGGCCGGGTTCTGTCCGGCCACCGGCGGTGAACTGACCGCGGCGGCGGACCGGTTGCGCAGCCTGGCGGACCTCGGCGCCGTGGCGCGGCGGCTCGACGGCAGCGCCCACCTGCTGGCCTCGGTCGGCGGCCGGGTCCGCGCGCAGGGCACGGCGTCCGGGGTGCGGGCGGTGTTCCACACCCGGCTGGCCGGGGTCACCGTCGCGTCCGACCGGCCCGACACGCTCGCCCGGCTGACCGGCGCCGGGGTGGACGACGAGGCGCTGGCGCTGCGCCTGCTGACCCCGGGGGTGCCGCACCCCCTGAGGGACCGGCCGGTGTGGCGGGGCGTGCACCAGGTGCCCGCGGGACGCTGCCTGCTGATCAACGACGACGGCGCGGAGCGCACCGCGACCTGGTGGAGCCCGCCCGAGCCGGCGGTGCCGCTGCGCGAGGGGGCGCCGGCCGTCCGCGAGGCGCTGACGGCGGCGGTCCGCGACCGGGTGCGTACCGCCGGGCAGGTGGTCAGCACCGATCTCTCCGGCGGCATGGGCTCGGGTGCGGTCGCCCACCTCGCGGCGGGTGCGGGCCCGCGCCTGGTCACCGTGCGCACCCCGCGGCTGGACACCGCCGGGGACGACGCGGAGTGGGCCCTGCGCACCACGGCGCGGCTGCCCGACGCCGAGCACCTGGCGCCGGAGTACGAGGGGGCGCCCACGATGTTCGCGGGACTGGACGCCGGGCACGGCCCGGTCCTCGCCGCCGAGCCGCCGTTCCGGGTGCGGGCCGGCGCGCGGCTGACCGACACCGCCGAGCGCGTCGCCGCCCGGGGTTCCCGGCTCCATCTGTGCGGGCACGGCGGGGACGAGGTGTTCCACGCCGCCGCCGTCTCGGTGCACAGCCTCCTGCGGTGCCGGCCGTGGGCCGGCGCGCGCCTGCTGCGGGAACGCCGCTCGCCGGGCCGCTGGCCGCTGGCGCCGACGGTGCGGGGCCTGGCCGACTCCCGGTCGTTCTCGGCGTGGCTCATCGCGGCCGGCGGGCAGTTGCGCGATCCGTTCCCGTCACCGTTCACTCCCCACCTGGGCTGGACGGCGCCCCTGCGGATGCCCGCCTGGGCGAGCCCCGACGCGGTCGCCGTGGTGCGCGACGCGCTGCGGCAGGCCGCCCACGAGTGGCCGTTCCCCCTCGGCCACGGGCGCGCGGCCCACGTCACCCTGGAGGCCGTCCACCGGGCCGGTGCCATGGTGCGGTACGCGGCCGGGCTGACGGCCGCGCACGGCGTGGAGCTCGCCGCGCCCTACCTGGACGACCGGGTGGTCGAGGCGGCGCTCGCCGTCCGCCTGCACGAACGCGCCCGGTCGCACCGCCGCAGACCCCTGCTCGCCGAGGCCGTCCACGGACTGGTCCCGGAGGATCTGCTGCGGCGCTCCCGCGCGGGCGACCACGGGGAGGACGTCTTCGACGGACTGCACCGCCACCGCGCCGGACTGCTGCGCCTGTTCGGCGACTCGCTGCTCGCCGGTCGCGGACTGGTCGACGAGGCCGCCGTCCGCGCCGTCCTCGCCGATCACGTCTTCGCCCTGCCCCTGCGGTCCCTGGAGCCCACGCTCGGCTGCGAGGTGTGGCTGCGCGCCCTGCCCGCGCACGCCCCGCAGCGGGCGTCCACCGAGGGAGCGCCGTGATCTCGGCCCGCACCGCCGGCCCGGCGCACCGCTGAGGCCGCCGTACCACCGTGCCCGCGGCGTCCCGTGGACCGCCGGCGCGGAGGAGGGGTCCGGCCGTCACGGCGGCCGGACCCCGGACCAGGCCCTTCGGTCCCTGCCCGTACCGCGCGGATCCTAACGGTGGCGGAACCATTCCATCGCCGGCAGCGCCCTGTCGTCGTAGCCGAACAGGGCCTGGTTCTCCCAGCCGTTGCCGGAGGCGGGGTCCGCCGGGTCCCAGCCGTTGCCCGTGACGGCGGTCCAGGTGGACTCCCAGTAGAAGACACCGAGGCCGCGGCCGTTCGGCACCGCCTCCACGATGCTCGCGACGTCCTTCATCCAGGCGGTCTGCCCGGCCGTCGTGGCGGGATAGCCCGCGACGAGCTCGCTCGGCAGGTCGATGATGTTCTCGTGCGCGTCCTTGCTGTCCAGCCGGAACGGGTACGCGGTCTCGGCGACGTACACCGGCCTGCCGTAGCGGGCGGCCGCGTCGTCCAGGGTGGTCTGGAAGTCGTGCAGCGAGCCGTGCCAGTAGCCGTAGTACGACAGCCCGATGACGTCGAACCGGACGCCGTTGGCCACCGCGTTGTCGAACCACCAGCGGGTGCCCTCCAGGTCGCCGCCCTCGGCGAGGTGCAGGGCGACGGTGGTGGCGGGGCTGACCGCCTTGACCGCGTCGTAGCCCGAGTTGAGGAGACCCGCGAGCTGCGGCCAGTTGGCGGTGGAGCCCTCGTTCCAGAGCATGCCGCCGTTGATCTCGTTGCCGACCTGGACCATGTCGGCGGTGGTGCCCTGCGCCTTGAGTGCGTTCAGGACGTCGTACGTGTGGTCGTACACGTCCGTCCTCAGCCGGCTGTAGGAGTGCCCCGCCCACGCCGCCGGCTTGGTCTGCTTGCCCGGGTCGGCCCAGGTGTCCGAGTAGTGGAAGTCGACCAGCAGCTTCATGCCCTGTGCCTTGATCCGCTGGGCCAGGGCGAGGACGCGGGCCTTGTTGTTGTAGCCGTCGGCGGGGTTCACCCACACCTTCACGCGGGCGTGGTTCTGCCCGGCGGACCTGAGGACGGCGAGCGGGTCGGCCTGCGCGCCCGTACTGGCCCGGTACGTGCCGCCGTACGCCTCGCTCTTGGGCAGGGACGACACGTCGGAGCCCTTGATCGCGAGGCCGGTGCGGCCCCGGGTGAAGGTGAGGTCGTCGACGTTGATCCAGTTGCCCGCGTGGCCGTCGGAGTTGACGCTGACGGTGCACTGGTTGTTCGTCACGGTGACCGAGGTGACGATCCTGATCCAGCCGCTGGAGGAGACCGGCAGGTCGGTGCGCTGTTCGGCGCTGCCGCAGTTCCGCAGGGCGAGGTAGGCCGACTTCTGGCCGCCGCCCGAACGCACCCAGGCGGTGAGGGTGTGGTCGCCGTTGGTGAGGCCGGACAGGTACTGGTACGTCTCCACCTTGTAGGCGGAGGACGACCAGTGGGTCAGGCGGTACGCGCCGCCGCGGCCACCGGACTCGGTGAACGAGGCGGAGTTCTGCCCGGCCGCCGAGTACGTCGACCAGCCGGCCGGGGTGGCGGTGCCGGTGCCGCCGGACTCGAAGCCGCCGTTGGTGAGGGTGCTCGCGGCGTGGGCGGTCTGGGCCGGCAGGGCGGTGAGGGCGAGTCCGGCGGCCAGGGGCAGCAGGAGGGCCCTCAGTGTGCGTCTGGGATGGAACATGGGTGTTCGTCGTCCCTTCGACGGTGGTGTGAAGTCGGGGGCCCGCCCCCGCGCCCTTACCCGTCCCGGCCCCGGGGGCGGGCCCCCGGGGGATGGGTGAGGGCGGCGGGAGCGGACCTCCTCAGTGGCTCAGCCGTCGAGCCGTACGACCCTGACGGCACCCGAGGGCACCGCCAGGCGGCCCGTGGCCGGTTCTCCGGTGAGCAGCTCCGTGCCGTCGCCGTTCAGCGCGACCTTGACGTCGAGCTGGGAGTGGTTGATGGCGAACAGGTAGGTGCCCGACTCGCCCGTGCGACGCACCAGTTCGACGTCGTGGGGCAGGTCGGCGGGGGACGTGACACCGGCGTCGTCGGCGGCCCGGCCGAGCAGCTCGGTGAGGCCCTGGACGTCGAGGCGGGTCGACACGTACCAGGCGGTGCCCGCGCCGAGGCGGTGCCGGGTGACGGCGGGGCGGCCGGCGGTGAGCCCGTCGGCGTAGGCCCACACGGTCTCGGCGCCGCGCGGTACGACGAACTCGGTCCACACGTCGCCGGTGAGTTCGGCGCCGTCGGGCCCGGTCAGGCGGACGCTGTCGCCGGCCAGGAGCGGGGAGAACTCCTCGACGGTCAGGCCGAGCACGTCGCGCAGGGCGCCGGGGTACGGCCCGTCGTGGACGGCGTCGTGCTCGTCGACGATGCCGGAGAAGTACGAGACGAGGAGCGTGCCGCCGTTCTCGACGTACCGGCGGACGTTGTCCCCGGCCGCCTGTGTCATCAGGTAGAGCGCGGGGACGACGACGAGGGGGTAGGCCGACAGGTCGGCTTCCGGGTGGGCGAAGTCGACCGTGAGGCCGCGGTCGTAGAGGGCCTCGTAGAAGGAGTCGGCGCGCTCGCGGGGGTCGTGGTCCTCGCTGGGGCGCCACTGGAGGTTCTGCGCCCACCAGGAGTGCCAGTCCCACAGGACGGCCGCGTCGGCGACGGTGCGGGTGCCGCGGATGGCGGCGAGGGAGTCGAGGTGGGCGCCGAGTTCGACGACCTCGCGCCAGACTCGGGAGTCGGTGCCGGCGTGCGGCAGCATCGACGAGTGGAACTTTTCCGCGCCGCGCCGGGACTGGCGCCACTGGAAGAACATGGCGCCCTCGGAGCCGCGGGCCACGTGGGCGAGGGAGTTGCGGGCCATCTGGCCGGGGGCCTTGGCCGGGTTGCGGGGCTGCCAGTTGACGCCGGAGGTGGAGTGCTCCAGGAGCAGCCAGGGCGCGCCGCCCGCGACGGAACGCGTGAGGTCGGCGGCCATGGCGAGGTTGACGTGGGTGCGGCGGCCGTCGGTGATCAGGTAGTGGTCGTTGGAGACCAGGTCGACCTCGCGGCCCCAGGCCCAGTAGTCGATGGAGTCGCACTGGCTGAGCGCGGTCATGAAGTTGGTGGTGACGGGCACGCCGGGCGAGAGGCGGTGCAGGATGTCCCGCTCGGCCACGAAGTTCTCGCGGATGGTGGCGTCGGCGAAGCGCCGGTAGTCCAGGGCCTGGCCGGGGTTGCCGACCGTGGGGGTCGTGCGCGGCGGGTTGATCTGCTCGAAGTCGCTGTAGCGCTGGCCCCAGAAGGCGGTGCCCCAGGCCTCGTTGACGGCGTCGACCGTGCCGTAGGTGTCCGCGAGCCAACGGCGGAAGTGCGCCGCGCACGAGTCGCAGTAGCAGGCCGACACAGGGACGCCGTACTCGTTGTGCACGTGCCACAGCGCGAGCGCGGGGTGGTTCGCGTACCGCTCGGCGAGCTGGGTGGTGATGGTCGCGGCGGCGGCCCGGTAGTCGGTGTTGCTGTGGCAGATGGCGCCGCGTGAGCCGAACTCGTAGCGGGTGCCGTCGGCGGCCACGGGCAGCGCCTCGGGGTGGGCGCGGTAGAACCAGACGGGCGGGACGACGGTGGGGGTGCCGAGGTCGGCGCGGATGCCGTTCTCGTGCAGCAGGTCCAGGACGCGGTCCAGCCAGCCGAAGTCGTAGCGGCCCGGCTCGGGCTCCAGCAGGGCCCAGGAGAAGATGCCGACGCTCACCATCGTGACGCCCGCCTCGCGCATCAGCCGGACGTCCTCCTGCCAGACGCTTTCCGGCCACTGCTCGGGGTTGTAGTCCCCACCGAAGGCGAGCCCGGTGAGGCCTACGGGGATGGTCTCCGGCTGCGACTCCGGCATGGGTCTCTCCCACTCGATCGATCATTTGGGAACGTGCACACACAGCGCCGACGGCGCGGAGCCAACATAACCGCACAGCAACAACCATTGACAAGTGTCCTGGATGTTTCTCTACTGTGAACGCTCACAGAACCACCCGGGCTCACCGGGCGCAACGCATGGCAGGCCTTCGCAGCGGGCGGAGGCCACGGTCAGGGGAGATTCGATCCATGCCCAACACGAAGCACCGCCGCTTTGTGGCCACCGCTGTCGCCGTGGCACTCGGCACCACCACGCTCGCCGCCTGCGGCTCGTCCGACGAGGGTGACGCGCAGTCCGGGCCCGCGAAGCTGACGTACTGGACCTGGACGCCGGGCATGGACAAGGTCGTCGACCTGTGGAACAAGGGCCCCGGCAAGGAACGGCAGATCACCGTCACGGTGAAGAAGCAGGCCTCCGGCGACACCCTGGTCACCAAGATCCTCACCGCGCACAAGGCCGGCCAGGGCCCCGACCTGGTGCAGGCCGAGTACCAGGCGCTGCCGACGCTGGTCAGCAATGACGCGGTCGCCGACATCTCGGGCGAGGCGGGGGAGGCGGAGGACGACTTCGCGGAGGGCGTCTGGCAGCAGACGACACTGGGCTCGGACGCGGTGTACGCGATCCCGCAGGACGTCGCCCCGATGATGTTCTACTACCGCGCGGACCTCTTCGAGGAGTACGGCCTGACGGTGCCGGCCACCTGGGACGAGTTCGCGGAGACCGCGCGCAAGCTCAAGGAGGAGGAGCCGGACGTCGATCTGACCACCTTCTCCGCCAACGACTCCGGTCTGTTCGCGGGCCTCGCCCAGCAGGCGGGCGCGCAGTGGTGGACCACCGAGGGCCAGAAGTGGAAGGTCGGCATCGACGACGCGGCGACGCGCAAGGTAGCGGACTTCTGGGGCGGCCTGGTGAAGGAGGGCGCCATCGACAACCAGCCGATGTACACCCCGGCCTGGAACAAGGCGCTCAACACCGGCAAGCAGATCGCCTGGGTGAGCGCGGTGTGGGCGCCCGGCACCATGGCCACCGCCGCGCCCGACACCGCGGGCAAGTGGAAGATGGCGCCGCTGCCCCAGTGGTCGAAGGACGAGAACGTGACCGGCAGCTGGGGCGGCTCCTCCACGGCCGTGACCACCGACTCCGACCACAAGGCGGCCGCCGCCGAGTTCGCCACCTGGCTGAACACCGACCGGGAGGCGCTGGCCGCGCTGGCGAAGGACAGCGGGGTCTACCCGGCCGCGACGACCGCGCAGCTCAGCGACGCGTTCGCCGAGCCGCCGGCCTACTTCTCCAACCAGCCGGACTTCTACACGCGGGCCGCCGACGTCGCCGGGACCACGGCGCCGTCCGCGTGGGGCCCGAACGTGAACGTCGCGTACACCACCTTCAAGGACGCGTTCGCCGCCGCCGCGAAGAACAAGTCCGACTTCGGTCCCGCCCTCACGAAGATGCAGGACGACACGGTCGCCGACCTGGAGAAGCAGGGCTTCGAGGTCGCGGAGTGAGAAGCACGCGCAAGGCGCCGGCCGGGGGCGTGGGGACCCCGGCCGGCCG
>NZ_JAVRHI010000237.1:0-11336 GCF_034105845.1 Streptomyces sp. CRN 30
ACGCCCCCGGTGGCGCCGGCACGGGCGACGCGGGCGACGGCGGAGCGCCGTCCCCGGGGCGGCCCGGACTCGTCGGCGGCCTGCTGGGCTGAGGACCCGCGGACCGACGGTCGGCGAACGCCCGGCGGGCCCCGTACACCAGGTGTACGGGGCCCGCCGGGCGTCTGCGTGTGCGCTCCTCAGTGGCCCAGGGCCGCCAGTTCCTTCGCCGCCTCCGTCAGGTCCTTCGCGGTGTCGATCGCCCGCCAGTAGGAGCCCTGCGGGATCGGGAACCCGGACAGGCGGCGCTCCCGGGCGAGGCGCGGGAACGTGGTGCGCTCGTGGTCACCGCGGGACGGTAGCAGCTCGGCGAAGGCCGGGGAGAAGACGTAGACCCCCGCGTTGATCTCGAACGTCGACGGGGGTGCCTCGATGAAGTCGGTGATGCGGCCGAAGCCGTCCGTCTGCACGGCGCCCCACGGCAGCCGCGGACGGGCCAGGGCGAGGGTCGCGACGGCGTCCCGCTCGGTGTGGAAGTCGGCCATGTCGCGCAGTGAGAAACGCGTCCAGATGTCGCCGTTGGTGGCGTACCAGGGGCGGTCCGGGTGCGGGAGGCGGGCCGCGGCGTACTTGAGTCCGCCGCCGCGGCCGAGCGGCTCCGGTTCCACGACCGTCGTCACCGAGACCGGCAGCTCCGTGCCGTCCAGCCACTTCTCGAGGACGTCGGCGAGGTGGCCGCAGGAGACCACCACGTCCGTCACGCCCTCCTCGGCGAGCCAGGCGAGCTGGTGACCGATGATCGGGGTGCCCGTGCCGGGGATCTCCACCATCGGCTTGGGGCGGTCGTCGGTGTACGGGCGCAGCCGGCTGCCCTGGCCGCCGGCCAGGATCACTGCCTGGGTGGGGCGGGGGGTGGAGGTGGGGTCGGTCATGACCGCACTGTAGGGGGCGGGTGGGCGCGGCCAAGGGGGTGGGGGTGGGGGTGGTTCGGCGGGTGCGGGTGCGGGTGGTTGGTCGCGCCCACGCGGCGGAGCCGCGCAGTGATACAGCCCCGCGCCCCCGCGGGGCGCAGCCCCCGCTATCCGTGGGCCGCCAGGACGCCTGAGGCGAAGGCCGTGTCGCAGACCGGGCGGGAGTAGGACTGGGCGCGGGTCGGGCCGTAGACGCGGACCGCGGCGCGGCCGAGGGCGCGGGCGATCGAGGCGCAGTGGCGGGCCAGGGACGGGCGGTCGTTCACGGCCTCCTGGAGGTGGGTGAGGGCGACGCCCGGGTCCTCCTCCTGGAGCTCGGTCAGCAGCCGGTCGCGCAGCACCTCGTGCGGGGCGCGGGTCACGGCGGGCACCGAGGCGTCGGGTGCCGCCGCGTCCGACGCGGTGAGCACCGAGTTCGAGGGGTCCCCCGACCAGTTGACCCGGGTGACCGCGAGGGTTCCGGAGAGCACCAGGACGACGGGCAGGACGAAGGCGAGGGAGCGGCCGATCCGGCGGGCCGGGCCCTGGCCGCTTCGCGTCTGAGGGGCGGCGGAGTGCTTCGAGGAGTGCTTCACGCGAGTGAGGGTAGCGTCCGGTGATGATTTGGCGACATTTAGTCACCGGTTCGGGGGATGAAGATGGGCCCGGAAGTGGGTAGGGGGTTGACGCACACCACTCGAAACGTCCGCTGTGTCGGGGTATTTGTCGACAACGAATCGGGCCCCGCGGCAAGGCCGCGGGGCCCGATTCGTCAACGCGGGTGAACTGCCGCGCGGGACGCGTCAGTCGGTGAGGCGCTCGCCCGTGGAGGTCGAGAAGACGTGGGTCTCGCCCGGCCGCGGCACGACGTGCAGCGTGGTGCCCTTCTCCGGCACCGCGCGGCTGTTGACGCGGACCACGAGGTCCTTCGTCTCGCTGCCGACCTGGACCGTGCCGTAGACGTAGCCGTCGGCGCCGGTCTCCTCCACGACGTTGACGGAGACCGCGAGGCCCGCCGGGGCGTCGGCGGTGGCCTTCGACAGGCCCGCGGCGGCGCCGCCGTTCAGCTCGACGACGTCGAAGTGCTCGGGTCGGACGCCGACGGTGACCGTGCGGTCGCCCTTGTCGGCGGCGGTCTTCAGGGCCTCACGGTTGACCGGCACGACGCTGTTGCCGAACTTCACGCCGCCGTCGGTGATCGGCACCTCGATGAGGTTCATCGCGGGGGAGCCGATGAAGCCGGCGACGAAGAGGTTGGCGGGGCGGTCGTACATGTTGCGCGGGGTGTCGACCTGCTGGAGCAGACCGTCCTTGAGGACGGCGACCCGGTCGCCCATCGTCATGGCCTCGACCTGGTCGTGGGTGACGTAGACGGTGGTGATGCCGAGGCGGCGCTGGAGGCTGGCGATCTGCGTACGCGTCGACACGCGGAGCTTGGCGTCCAGGTTGGACAGGGGCTCGTCCATGAGGAAGACCTGCGGCTCACGGACGATCGCGCGGCCCATCGCCACACGCTGGCGCTGACCACCGGAGAGCGCCTTAGGCTTGCGGTCCAGGTACTCGGAGAGGTCGAGGATCTTCGCGGCCTCCTCGACCTTCTGCCGGATCTCCGCCTTGTTGACGCCGGCGATCTTCAGGGCGAAGCCCATGTTGTCGGCGACGGTCATGTGCGGGTAGAGCGCGTAGTTCTGGAACACCATGGCGATGTCCCGGTCCTTGGGTGGCAGGTGCGTGACGTCGCGGTCGCCGATGCGGATGGCGCCGCCGTTCACGTCCTCCAGCCCCGCGAGCATGCGGAGCGAGGTCGACTTGCCGCAGCCGGACGGACCGACGAGGACGAGGAACTCGCCGTCCGCGATCTCGATGTCGAGACCGTCGACGGCGGGCTTGGTGGAGCCCGGGTACACCCGGGTCGCCTTGTCGAACGTGACAGTGGCCATGGAGATGGGCCCCCTTCTACCGGCAGGAACGTGCCGGACGATCCGTTGTAGGAAGGCGGTGCCACGACGGGGAAGTCCGTCGCGGTGTCCGTGGATGTTCAGTTGTGGGGGTTCGCGCCTGGTGTAGGCCACACAGGTGAACCGATGCTGGACGCTACCTCGCGTTCACCTGGTCTGTCAGTACCTGGAGGCATGTGAGATTCGCATGGCTCGGGGAAACCGGCTCTGTGTACAGTGGAGCAGCCTCCGCGCCGGTCGGCGGGCGGCGCCTCCTTAGCTCAGCTGGCCAGAGCAACGCACTTGTAATGCGTAGGTCGTCGGTTCGAATCCGACAGGGGGCTCAGCGACACGCGGAACGGCTCCCCGCCTCATGACGAGGCGGGGAGCCGTTCTGTCCGGCCGGTGTGCCCGTCAGGTGCGGTCGCCCGCCGAGCGACTGAAGAACTCGATCTCCGCGATGGAGACCTGCTTCTTCCCGGAGGCGCCGTAGGCGGACTTGATGGTGAAGCGGACCGCGGTGACCTCGCCGACGCGGAAGGCGCGGGACTGGCCGCCGGCCGCCTGGTCCAGGTTGAGGTCGCGGGTCTTGGTGGTGCCGTCCTTCATCGTGATCTTCGCCTCGATGCGGTGCGGCAGCGCGTTCTCGGTGAGCTTCTCGGCGCGGGACGAGGTGCCGGAGGTGATGATCACGTTGAGCAGCCGGACCGGCTCGGTGAAGCGGGCCTCGATCCACTGGCCCTCGCCGGACTGGTTCACGCCCGGTCCCCACCAGGTGTTGCTGCGCATGTCGAAGGCCAGCTCGGGCTTGTGGCCGGGGTAGGACCGGGACGCCTTGAAGGTGTCCGGGGTGACGGGCGCGCGCTTGGCGAAGTGGTCGCGGGTGGCCGCGATGCCGTCCGGGATGTAGATGATGCCGCAGATGATCGCGGTGACACCGATCGCGGCCCAGATCCAGGTGCCGATCCGGTCGAAGGTGCGGCGCAGGCGCGGGCGGTCGCCGGCCCACGGCGTCTCGCGGTTGCCGCGGAACAGGCGGCGCCACCAGGGCAGCGGCCGGTCGTCGGGGCGGTCGTCGCCGGCCAGCGGCATGGCGCAGCGGACGCAGTAGTGCCGGTCGACGCGGTTGGGGGTCGCGCACCAGACGCAGGGCGGGCCGCTCTCGCCGTCGTGGATGCCGGGGGCGCGGACCTGCGGCCGGTCGGCGACGGGGATGCCGGGCAGGACGGGCGCGACGGCCGGGTCCACCGGCGCGGGGCGGGCCTCCGGGTCGGCGACGGGGACGAGGAGGGAGCGGGCCCGGGACGTCATCGTGTCGTCGCTCGCGGGGGCAGCGGCGGCCGCGTTCGGGCGCGGGGCCGTGTCCGCCTCGGCGTCGTAGGACGTGGAGGCACCGCCGGGCAGGCCGGTGCCGGGGACGGCGGTGGCCGCCGGGGGCTCCTCCGTGCCGCGCTGGGTGGGGATGGGCGTCGTCGGGGCGGCGGGGTCGGCGGGTGCCGGTGCCGGGGCGGCCGTCGCCGTGGGGGCCGGAGCCGGGGGCGGGGGCGGGGTGGTGGAGCCCGTGGACCGGCCCTCGGCGGACGCGGTGGGCGCCGTGGACGCCGCCGCCGGGGCGGACCCGCGGGAACGCGACGAGACCTCCCAGCTGAGCACGGAGCCGCAGGCGTCGCAGAACGACTGGCCCGGTTCCGCACGGGTGCCGCACTCCGCGCAGTTCTGCGTGGTCATCTCTCCGAAGTCCTTTCGGCGGCGGTCACCTGGACCGTGTAGGGCATGTGGGCGGGACGGGCCGCCGCGACGAGGGCGTCCAGGCGGTGGGTGTCCGCCGGGACCGGGTCGGGCAGGCGGACGCTGACGTGCAGGTGCGGGCGGCGGTCGCCGGGGACCGGGCCGAGCGGGCGGGCGTCCCACCGGGCGCCGCCGCTCTCGCTGATCTCCGGTTCGACGCCGAAGGCCAGCCGTACCGCCTCCGACAGGCCGCGCCGGGTGCCCCGTACGCGGTGCAGCGCGGCGGCGGCGGCCACGGCGGCGCGCAGCCGGTCCTCGGCCTCGGTGCCGTCGGTCTCGGCGCCGATCCAGTCGCCGAGCCACCGGGTGAAGTCGGCGGGGGCGAGGGACGGCACGAAGTAGGCGTGCAGGCAGTCCAGGACGTTGTGGATGGGCGCGAGGGTGTCGTCGAGGCCGCCGACGAACCGCAGCGCGAGGTCGTCGTCGGCGAAGACGGCCGGGAGCATCATGCCGATGGGGGCCGAGGAGCCGAGGCCGTCGACCGCGCCGCGCGTGGACGTGGTCACCGGTCGTCCCCGATCACGCGGACGCGGTGGTCGAAGGAGAAGACCAGGGACGGCGCGTCGAGGTCGATGCGGTCGGTGGCGTCGCCGCGCTTGCCGGTCAGCGGGTCGGCGGCGTGCAGGATCACCTCGTCGACGAGTTCCACGCCCGGGACGCGCTGGAGCACCGCGAAGATCTCCCCGGCCTGCACGGGGCGGCCGAAGGGCCAGCCCTTGCCGTCGGCGCCGCCGGTGAGCGGGTCGAGGTGGCGGTAGAGGGCGTCGTGGGCCTGGCGGCGGACCCGGTCGGTGTCGGCGGCGCGGAAGGCGTGCAGCGTGGCGACGACGGTGACGCCCTGGTAGAAGGGCGGGCCGACGGCGAGCCGGGTGCCGATCAGGCGGCGCTGGTCCAGGTAGCGGGTGATGCGGTCGAGCAGCGCGTCGCCGGGGACGAGCTGCTCGAAGCGGAGCCGCCCGCCGGGGTCCGGGACGGCCTGCGGGACGACCAGGACGCGGACCGCGTAGGCGCCGTGCTCGCTCTCGTCGCCCTCCAGGCAGGTGATGCGGGCGGTCTCCGGGGCGGCGCGGCGGGCCAGTTCCTCGTAGTCGCGCAGGGTCACGGCGCGCTCCTGGGCGCGCAGCGTGATCGGCGCGCGGACCTTCGCCTCCTCGACCGTCTCGCCGTCGACGCCGCCGCGCGCGGCCTCGCGGTTGACGACCTCGCTGACGTACGGGATGGAGGTGCGCAGGATGCGGACGGCGCCGCGGGCGACGTTGCCGGCCCGGCCGCCGCCGGTGCGGTAGCGGCGGGCGCGCAGCACCGCGCCCTTGGGGGCGACCATGCCGTACTGGCGCAGGGAGCCGTCGGGTTCGCGGACCGAGGGGCCGAAGGCGATCTCGCCGGTGGTGGGGTCGAGGGTGATGTGCCGGTCGTCGGGGCGGGAGCCCGCGAAGTGCGGTACGACCTCCCAGTCGGCCCAGCCGTCGTGCTCGGCGCTCTGCAACAGCACGGGCGGGGTGTCGCCGACGACGGGGGCGTGGGCGAGACGGAGCCGCTGGCCGGGCAGGCCGGTGGACTCGCCGAGCGCCTCGTCGTCGACCGTCTCGGCGTGCACGGCGCCGGTCGTGCCGCCGATGGTGCACGCCTCGGCGGACCTGACGGTCGGCGAGGTGGTGTAGAAGGGCTGGTCGGCCAGGGGTTCGGTGACCCGGCAGCGCAGCCAGCCGGCCTCGTGCCCGCCGGTGCGGGAGAGCACGTGGGTGCCGGGGACGTGCAGGACGACCTCGCCGGGGCGGTTGAGACCACCGGTGCCGTCGCGGTCCACCTCGCAGGGCTGCCAGCCGTCCTCGGTCCACGCCTCCCAGACCAGCGGCGGCTGGCGGGGGTCGACGCCGACACCGTCGACGCGGCTGTCGAGGCCGAGGACGACGGCGCAGTGCGGCACGGCGGCGGTGAGGCCGAGGAGCATGCAGTCGCCGGGGCGCGGGGACTCCGCGAAGCACAGGATGTCGGTGCCCTCGGCGAGGTCGTGGGTGCGGTCGGCGACGGCCTCGCCGGCCTGCTGCACCACCAGGTGGCGCAGGGCGCTGGAGACGATGCGCAGCTCCCGGTCGACGGCGAAGACGACCGCTTCCTCGTTCTCGGTGCGCAGGGTGGCGACCTCGGTGCCGACCGGCACGGAGACGGCCTCCTCCTGCGGCGCGGACAGCCAGAAGGTGATGTCGGTGCGGGCCGCGGTCGGCGGGAAGAGCGTGATGCCGACGAGGTCCAGGAAGGCGAGGTGGTTCTTCTCCGGGACCCGGTTGAGCCGGTAGACGATCTGGTCGGCCATGTGCGCGACCGTCTCGACGAGGGTGACGCCGGGGTCGGAGACGTTGTGGTCGGTCCACTCCGGGGCGCGCTGCTGGATGTAGCGCTTGGCGTCGTCGACGAACTGCTGGAAGCGGCGGTCGTCGAGGTTCGGGGAGGGCAGGGGCATCAGGAGTCGCTTTCGGGGAGGCTGCCGGGGCCGTCGGACGGCGCGGGTGCGCCCGGCTCCTCGTGGGAGGGGATGACGTAGAACGGGAAGACGAGGCTGCGCGGGTTGTTGGTGCCGCGGATCGAGTAGCGGACGTCGATGAGGAGGGTGCTCTCCTCCGGGCCCACCGACACCTCCACGTCGTGCACCTCGATGCGCGGCTCCCAGCGGTCCAGGCTGATGTACACCTCGTGCTGGATGCGGCCGGCGGTCTCCTCGTTGACCGGGGCGAAGACCAGGTCGTGGATGGCGCAGCCGAAGTCGGGGCGCATCGGCCGCTCGCCCGGCGCGGTCGACAGGACGAGCCGGATGGCCTCCTCGATCTCCTTCTCCCCGCTGACCAGGGCGATGCCCCCGGTCGGTCCGATGCGCAGCGGGAACGACCAGCCGGAACCGACGAACTGCTCGGCCATCAGGGAGCCACCTGCCTTCCAGTACCACGGGTCACGACGCACCCGGCACGGGGATCGTGATGACCTTGAAGATCGGGGCGACGACCGAGAACTGGGCGCCGAGGACCCTCGTGTTGACGGGGGAGTTGAGGTTCAGCCCTGCGGTGCCGGTGACGTTCGTCATGGCCCCGCCGGTCAGGTTCGCGACCCCGCCCGCCGTCAGGTTCAGGGCGGCTCCCGCGTTGATGCCGACCTGCATGGCGGCCCGCATGTTGATCAGGCCGCCGCTCTGCAGGGTGAGCGGGCCGCCGCTCTTGATGGTCAGGCTGCGGGCGGCGGTGAGCGTCATGCTGGTGCCGGCGTCGATCTTCACCGACCGGCTGCCGGTGATCTTGACCGTGCCCTTGCTGTCGATGCTGATCTCGGTCTGGGCGCGGTCCAGGTTGATGGTCAGCTTGTCGTCGCCGGACTTGATCCGTACGCCCTGCTTGCGGGTCAGCTTCGCGCTGAGCAGGTCGACGCGGTTGCCGGTGCGGTCGGAGATGGTGTGCCGGCTGGCCTGGTTGCGGGCGCCGGTGTAGAGCTGCACGTCGTTCTTGGTCTCCTTGTCCCGGCCGTTGTAGAGACCGCCGATGACGAAGGGGTGGTCCAGGGCGCCGCGGTCGAAGGCGACGAGCACCTCGTCGCCGACGTCCATCGGGAAGAAACCGCCGCCGCCCTTGCCGCCGAGCTGCACCGAACGCGTCCAGTCGCTGACGTAGGTGTCGTCCAGCCACGGGAACTTGAGCTTCACCCGGCCTCGTTTGAGCGGGTCGGTGACATCGGTGACGACCGCGTTGGCGACGCTGGGCAGCTTCGGCGCGACCCCGGCGCCGCTGGAGGCCAGTCCGTACAGCGAGCGCCACTGCCGGCCGCTGACGGTGAGCGCGGACTCGTAGTGCTGGCCGTCGCCGAAGCTGTGCCGGACGGAGGTGACGGTGTACTTGCCCTCGAAGGGCTTGCCGGTGTCGGCGAGGGCCACGGGGACGCCGGGCCGCAGCTTGGGGTTGCCGCGGACGGTGACCTCCAGCTCGGCGAAGGCGGAGGTGACGTCGTCGGCGAGCGCCTTCGCGGCGTAGGTGACCTCGGCCTGCTTGTCGTAGGGCGTGTCCGTCTGGACCAGCTTGGCGGGCTTGAAGAAGCGGGCCGCGCCGCCGGGGGTGGTGCCGATGTCGAAGCCCGGGTTGGTGGTGGCCGGGGAGGTGGCGACAATCTCCTTGGCGAGGTTGACGTCCCAGCCCCGCGACTCCGTCTTGGCGACCTGGTCGGCGGCGGTCACGGCGGTGCGCAGCCGCAGGATGTCGTGCCGGGCCTGGAGCACGAACGGGCTCTTCTCGCCGTCCGTCTGCGGGGACGGCGCGCCCGAGGACGGCTTGGGCGAGACGAAGTTGAACTTGCCCTTGGCGTCCAGCGACATCACCATCTCGTTCTCGTCGGCGAGCCGCGCGATGAAGTCCCAGTCGGTGACGTTGCCCTGGCTGATGAACTCGTACGGCGTCTTCGTCGACTCGATCCGGCCGACCGGCACGCTGTTGAGGCCGACCAGCTTCCGCACGATCGAGGAGGCGGTCTGGTTGGTGTACGCGGCGACGCGGCGCTGGCGCAGCAGGCGGTGGCCGAGGTCGTAGCCGCGGATGACGGTGAAGGAGCCGGTGCCGTCGTAGTCGGCCTCCAGGGCGGTGACCTCGCCGGTCAGCAGCGGGTCGCCGGCCCCCTTGCCGTTGGCGAGGGGAGTGAGGACGACCTTGGTGCCGAAGTTGACGCCCAGCCGCTTCAGGAGGGTGCGGTTGGGGTCGCGGAAGGTGATGCGGAAGGCCGCGGGGACACCGACGCCCTGGTCCACCCAGCCCTCGATGAGGAGCGGCGCGATCGTCTTGCGCAGCTCCATACCGTTGATCTTGACCTGGATGATGTTGGAGTACGTCAGCGGCGGCATCAGCGACGCACCTCGGAGGTGGCGGGGAGGAGCAGGTCGGTGCCGGTGGGGAGCTGTCCGGGGTTGTCGATCTCGTTGGCCTCGGCGATGGCCCGCCAGGCGGAGGCGTCCCCGTACTCCTGCCAGGCCAGCGACTGGAGGGAGTCGCCGGCGACGACGCGGTGCACGCGCTGCGCGGTGAGCGCGCCCGAGGTCGGGTTCTGGCCCTGGGTGGCGTGCGGCAGTTCGTGCAGCCGGAGCTGGCAGGCGGCGCGGATGGGGGTGCCGGAGGTCGAGAACAGGGTGTACGACGCCTCGACGGAACTCACGTAGGAGACGAACCGGGCGGTGGAGAAGGAACCCCACTGGAAGATGACCCAGGGCGGTGAGGGCTTGTCGGCGGCGAGGCTCGCGTCGGTCACCACGCAGCACTTCATCAGGGACTCGACCTGCTTGAGCACCTTGTTGTCGTCGGGCTTGTCCGAGGTGTCCAGGAAGATCTCCAGGGACAGCTCACGGGGGACCGCGCCCATGAACTCGGGCACGGGGCCGTTCCGCGTCGCCGCCGAGTCGGAATCCTGCCACCTGGCCTGACGGGACAGGCTCAGCTGCGCCGGGTTGAACTGGAACGAGAAGTTCTTGATGAGGCCGCCCGGCGAGGGGCTGTCGCCGGTGGGCGGCTCGTGAATGGCGAGGGTGGCGTGGACGAGGCTCTTCCCGGCGCCGCTGCTCTTGGCCATGGGGTCTGCCGCTCCTTTCGTAACGCTGGTTCAGCTGGTCCTGTGGGTCCGGCTCAGTCGGTGAAGCCGTGGTGGGCGATCTCCAGGACCTCCGTGGCGACGGCCGGGTTCCCGGCGTCGAAGGACGGGCCCTGCCAGCTCACCGGCAGGACCTCAAGCAGCCCCCAGCGGGCGACCTCCGAACCGTCCGCGCGCCGGGCCACGATCGTGCCGGTGGGCCGCTTGATCCCGGTCTGCACGGAGGAGATCCACTTGGCGACCTTGGTGGTGTCCGGGGTGATCGGACGGGTCAGCCGGACGTTGGTGAAGGTGACGCGGGTCGGCAGTTGCCAGACGAAGCCGTTGTTGCCGCCCTCCTGGCGCTGCTCGATCTCCACCTGGGAGGACAGGCCCTCGCACCCGTTCCAGTAGCCGAGGCTCTGGCCGTCGATCGAGAGGGAGAACCAGATGGTGGAACCCGGGTCCTGGCGGGTCGGCATCGAGGATCGGCCTTTCTTTCGGGGCGGTCGGAGCGAGGTGGGGCGGGCGGAGCGGGCGGAACGGAACGGGGCCGGACGGCCGGGGCGGCGGTTCGTCAGCGACGTTCGTCGCGGAGTCTGCCGATCCGTTCGCGGTCCATCCGGAGTTCGGTGCGGACCAGTCGGGTCACGCGGCCGATGATCCGGTGCACCAGCGCGTCGAGTTGGGCGTCGGTCAGGTCCTTGGGGTTCCACGCGGCGGCCGGCACGGGGGCGGGCACGGGCGCCGGTTCCGGCCGGGCGGCGGCCGCGCTGACGTGCGACGTGTGACCGGGGGGCGGCAGCTCGCTGTAGGACGGGGGCGGGACCTCGGCGGGAGGGCCGCTGTGCCCCTCGTGCCCGTGGTGGCCGTCCTGCCCCTGGCGCGGCTTGAACAGGTTCATCGGGTTGGCGGCGGCCAACGCGGCGGCGGCGAGCGCGCCGGTGGCCGACCGCGACGACAGCCGCTGTACGGCGGTCCCCTCGCCGCCCGCGGGCCCGGCGCGCTGCGGAAGCGGCTGGGGCGGCGCGGCCGCGGTACGGGGCGGGGTGAGGGTGGCGACGGGAAGCGGGCCGGGAGCCGCGGTCGCCGCGGACGC
>NZ_JAVRHI010000238.1:0-38474 GCF_034105845.1 Streptomyces sp. CRN 30
GTCGCCGGCGCGCCGGTCCCGGCGGCGGGCCGGACGCCGAGCGCGGTGGCGCGCGCGGCCAGCTCGGGTGGCGGGTCGGCGACGGTCAGGACGGACACGCCGTCCAGTTCCAGGGCGCGGACGAGCACGTCGGCGACCAGCAGCACGCGGAGGGCCGTGGCCCCGGTTCCGGTCACGTGTGCGTGGACCCGGGTCAGGGACCGGGGCACCTCGGTGGGCTCGCCGGTGCGGGCGTCGGTGATGTGGAGCACGGGGCGAGCCTAGGGCGGGGGGCGGCACGGGCGCAGGAGGGCCACGGGAACATGGCCGACACCGGAGCACCCGGCCGGGGCCGGAGCCGGTTCCCTCAGCCCGGTGTCCCCAGGGTGCCCAGGAACCGCACGTGCGGCCGCTCGTCGGGTCCGGGGCGGGTGACCGTCGCGCGCACCCCGTACACCTCGGCGATCAGTTCCTCGGTGAGGACCTCGCGCGGGCCGCCCCGGGCCACCACGCGCCCCTCGCGCAGCACGACCAGTGCGTCGCAGTACGAGGCCGCGAGGTTGAGGTCGTGCAGGGCGATCACGGTGGTGACGGGGAGGCCGGTGACGAGGTGGAGCAGGTCGAGCTGGTGCTGGATGTCGAGGTGGTTGGTGGGCTCGTCCAGGAGGAGTTCGCGGGGCTCCTGGGCGAGGGCGCGGGCGATCTGCACGCGCTGCCGTTCACCACCGGACAGGGTGTGCCAGGACTGGCCGGCGCGGCCGGTGAGGCCGGTGCGCTCCAGCGCCTCCCGGACGGCCTCCTCGTCCCGGGCGGAGGCGGGGGTCCAGGCCCGGCGGTGCGGGATGCGGCCGAGCCGTACGACGTCCCGGACGGTCAGCTCCACCTGGGTGTCGGACTGCTGCTCGACGACGGCCACCCGGCGGGCGATGTCGCGGCGGCTCAGCCCCGTGATCGGGTCGCCGTCGAGCGTCACGACACCGGAGGCGGGGGCGAGCACACCGGCGAGGATCCGCAGGAACGTGGACTTGCCGGAGCCGTTGGGGCCGAGGAGGCCGACGGTGGAGCCGGGTGCCGGGGCCAGACTGACGCCGTCCAGGACGAGGCGGCCGTCGGCGGAGCGGGAGACGCGCTCGGCGTGCAGCCCGCCGGCCGGACCGCCGGCGCCCGTGGGCGCGGCCACCCCCGGGGCCGTCCGTGCGTCCGAGGTCATCCCACCCTCCTCGTCCGGTACAGCACCAGCACGAACGCCGGCACCCCGATCAGCGAGGTCACCACCCCCACCGGCACCTCCTGCGGATCGAGCACCGTCCGGGCCAGTGTGTCCACCCACACCAGGAACACCGCCCCGGCCAGTGCGGAGACCGGCAGCAGCCGGGCGTGGCCCGGGCCGACCAGCGCGCGGGCGGCGTGCGGCAGCACCAGGCCGACGAAGCCGATGGCACCGGCGGAGGCCACCAGCACGGCCGTCAGCAGAGCCGTCACGCACAGCAGGACCAGCCGGGTGCGGGCGACGGACACGCCCAGCGCGGCGGCCGCCTCCTGCCCGAAGGCGAAGGCGTCGAGCGTACGGGCGTGACCGAGGCAGACCACCAGCGCGACCGCGAGCACGGCCAGGCAGATCCACACGTCCGTCCAGCCCGCCCCGCCGAGCGAGCCGAGCAGCCAGAACAGCACCCCGCGCGTGGTCTCGGCGTCGCCCGAGGTCATGACGACGAAGGAGGTCAGCGCGGAGAACAGCTGCATCGCGGCCACACCCGACAGCACCACGCGGTCGGTGCTGCCGCCGAGGGTGTGGCTGAGCAGCAGGACGAGCGAGAACGACAGCAGCGCGCCGAGGAAGGCGCCCGCCGACAGCGAGAGGGCCCCGCCGCCGATGCCCAGCACGACCACGACGACGGCGCCCGTGGACGCGCCGGAGGAGACGCCCAGCACGAACGGGTCGGCGAGCGGATTGCGCAGCAGCGACTGCATCACCGCCCCGCAGACGGTGAGCCCGGCCCCGCAGACGGCGGCCAGCAGGGTGCGCGGCAACCGCAGCTCCCACACGATGCCGTTGCGGATGGGACTCACGTCCGCGGTGCCCCATCCGAGACGGTCCGCGACGACGGACCACACGTCACCCACGCGGATGTCGGCCGGCCCGATGGTGATCGCGACGGCCACCGAACCGCACAGCAGGGCGACGCCGGCCAGCACGAGCAGGACACGGCGCAGGGCGCGGGCGCCGCGCGCCGGAGGAGCCTCGGTCACCTCCGGCGGGGCGGGCGCATCGGACGGGCCGCACCGGCTGGACGGGCCGGACGCGCTGCCGACGGTGGTGGGCACGGTCACCCGGCCAGCCCGTACCCGCGCAGCGCGGTGGCGATCCGCTCCACGCCCTCGACGGTACGGATGGTCGGGTTCAGGGCCTGCCCGCTGAGCAGCACGTACCGCTTCTTCTTCACAGCCGTCATGTTCTTCGTGACCGCGTTGGACTCAAGGAACTCGATCTTCTTCTCGGCGGTCTCGGCGGTCTGCGACTTCCGGGTGAGGTCGCCGATGACGAGCACGTCGGGGTCGCGGTCGGCGACGGTCTCCCAGTTGATCTGGGGCCATTCCTCGTGGGTGTCGTCGAAGAGGTTCTCGGCGCCGAGGGCGCGGGTCATGATGCCGGGCGCACCGCAGCAGCCCGCCATGTAGGGCGACTCGGAGTTCGCGAACCAGTACATGAGGGTGACGTCGGAGGCGTCGACCCCCTGCGTGGCCCGCTCCATGCGCTCCTCGAGGGAGGCGACGAGCTCCTCGCCACGCTGCTCCTCCCCGAACACCTTCGCGAGGTCGCGCACCTCGCCGTACACGGCGTCCATGCTGAGCGCCGCCTCCCGCTCGCCGTCGCCGTTCCCGTGGTTCTCCTTGCCGGAGCAGTCGGACGGGGCGACGTAGGTGGGCACTCCGAGCTTCTCGAACTGCTCGCGGGTGGCCACCCCGCCCTTGCCGAGCGTGGAGACGAAGGAGGCGGCGACGAAGTCGGGGTCCTCGTCGAGGACGCGTTCGAACGAGGGGGAGTTGTCGGCGAGCCGCGCCACCTTCGCGTTCTCGGCCTCCAGCCCCTCCAGCACCGGGTCGGTCCAGGTCGCCGTGCCCACCATGCGGTCGGCGAGCCCGAGGGAGAGCATGATCTCAGTGGTGCCCTGGTTGAGGGAGACGGCCCGCTCGGGGGTCGCGTCGACGCGGACGGTGTGCCCGCAGTTGGTGAGGGAGACCGCGGCGGCGGTGCCGGCCCGGTCGGCGGCCCCTCCCGACCCGCAGGCGCTCAGGACGAGCGCCCCGAGGGCGAGCAGGACGGCGGAACGTACAGGGCGTAGCGGGCGTACAGGACGTACTGGGCGTACGGGACGTGCGAACGGCACGGGAGCAGATCCTTGATCGTCGAGGGCTCGAACGCGGAGCCCGGTCGTACGGTGCTCCCCCGCCGTCGTACGACCGCGGAGGCCGCCAGCAGGTCTTCGGACTCGGGATCGTCCGGACGCGGCGCCTTCCCGGACCCGGTTCGGGTCCAGTGGCCGATGCCCCGCCCGTCCCCCTCACCGCTGCGCGTCAGTTCCGGATTCGCACCGGATTCCCTGACCCACGCACGTGGGTTCGACTGGCTCGGGAAAGCTATCACGGTGGGTCACGACGGCCGCCGGGTGCCCCGATTACCGCCCCGCGGCCGCTTCCGGCCGCCATAGGTCGCCCGCCACCGCGCACGATGCGCGCGGTCCCCCTGCCCCGCCCCGTTGACCTCGCCGAACGACAGGAGCGAGGCACCGTTGTGCCACAGTCCGAGGAAGTCGCGGTGGATCGCTACGACGCCGTTTCGCACCGCGGTCCGCTCGGCGGGCCCGGTGAAGTACGCGGTCGTGACGAAGACCGCGACATCGGCTCCGAAGTGGACCCGGGCCCCGATGAGGTCGCGGACCTCACGGCTCGGGATCGCGTTCCCCGGTGCGTGGCGCTTGCACTGGACCACCATGCTCCGGCCGTCCGGCAGCCGCCCCCGCACATCCGCCCCGTCGTCGTGCGAGCCGCCCACCCGCCGCACCTCGGTGCACCCGTCCCGCCGGCACAGGCCCGCGACGAAGTCCTCGAACTCCCCGCCCGACATCCTGTCCACCTCGGCGAGGGTCCGGCGGCCGGCCCGGACGGCGTCCTCCTCGCGCCACCGCCGGTCACGCCCCCTGACCAGCCGGTCCGTACGCCACAGCCACCACCCGCCGAGGGCGGCTCCCCCGAGGACCAGCCCGCCGACGAGGTACGGCCAGACCGTCTGCCAGGACACGGCCGTCAGGACGACGCCACCGGTCGCGGCGCCCGCGGCCGTCGTGAGCCGGCGCCGCCGGGCGCGGCGCCCGCGCGCAGCGGACGGACGTCGTCTTCGCGCCACCGCTCCTGCCCTCCCCCGCGTACCAGGGGAGCAGTCTCGCCCGTGCCGACGCCCACCGGTAGGGCCACGAACCGGCCAGTGCCCGATGGGCGGCCGAAACGGCCCCCGCCGGCGGGAATCGCCCGCGCCGGCCGCGCGTTCTGACGGACCAAGTGGCCGATCGACGGCCGGACCCGACGGAGGCGCAGCATGTACGGCGACGCAGAGACCGTCCGCAAGATCCTCACCGAGAGCGGTGACACCTGGGCCGTCGTCGGCCTCTCCGCCAACCGGCAGCGCGCCGCGTACGGGGTCGCGGCCGTCCTGCAGCGCTACGGCAAGCGCGTCGTCCCCGTGCACCCCAAGGCCGAGACGGTCCACGGGGAACAGGGGTACCCGTCCCTCGAGGCCATCCCCTTCGACGTCGACGTCGTGGACGTCTTCGTCAACAGCGACCTGGCCGGCCCGGTCGCCGACGAGGCCGTGGCCAAGGGCGCGAAGGCGGTGTGGTTCCAGCTCGGTGTCGTCGACGAGCAGGCGTACGACCGCACGCGCGCGGCCGGCCTGGAGATGGTGATGGACCGCTGCCCGGCGATCGAGATCCCTCGGCTGGGCTGAGGGTGCCCCGGCCGGTCATGGGTCCGGCGTCGGCGCGTCTCATCAGGAGGTGATGCGGGGTGGCCGGGGGGTCAGACGACCGTCGTCGAGGACCCACACCGTGACCGCGGTGCCTGTGGGGCAACATGTGGCGTCCCGGGGCCGGTACCACCGTTCCTCGACTTCTATCCGGCCGCGTTCCATCCGCAGCTCGGCGAGGAGTGTCGGGGGCTGCCCGGGCGGTTGCTGTTGCGGCGTGATCGATCGCAGGACTGTGAGCCTGCCCTTGTCACTGGCGTAGATCACCGAGCCGAACGCCAGTTGCCCCGCGGCGGTACCTCCGCCGTTGTTGCACTCCACGCCGAGGGCGGCCTCGGGACGGCGGTCCCCGCCGATGTCCCCGTAGGTCGGTTCCGGTTCGCGGGAGAGGTCGACCCGGCCCCAGGTGCGGGAGGTCGCCGTCGCCCGGCCGTCGTGGAAAGTGATCAGGCCGGGAATGTCACAGAAGGTGCCGGGGACCCGGACGTCCCGCCAGTTCACCTCGCGCAGATCCTCGGGGGCCGGTCCCAGGTCGACGGCACCGGGCGTGGCGGAGGTGGGGCCGGTCGCGGTCGGCGGACCGCCGGTGCCGGGGGCGGAGGTCGGCGTACGCGTGATCCGGGGGCCCACATCGGGCGTACCGCAGGCCGACAGGAGGAGGGTCAGCCCCAGCAAGGCAGCACCGCACCCGCTCGACGTCCTTCGCGCGTCCATCGTCCCTCCCTTGCTCACCCGGTTCAGGCGCACGGGGGCTCGTAGGGTTCCCCCGGCAGGTACTCCCGCCACTGAGCCGGTGTCACCGCGGGTGATTCGGCACACAGCCGCTGCAGGATGTCCATGATTCCGACGTCCCACAGCTGGACCTCCTGTGCCGTCGCAGCCGCCAGGGTGTGTCCGTCCGGGCTGAACGCCAGTCCGGCGACGTCGTACTCCCCACCCGCGTCGAGAGAAGCCAGTTCGTAGGGGTGCGCGGGATCCGCCAGGGACCAGACGCGTACGCGGCCGTCGGTACCGGCGCTCGCCGCCACGCCGCCGTCCGGCACGGCTGCCAGCCCGTCGACACGGCCCGTGTGCCGTCCGGCCGAGGCGAGCCGTTCGGGGCGTGTCACGTTCCGCACGTCCCAGGTGATCACCGCGCCGGCGGAGTCGCCCGTGATCAGTGTTCGGCCGTCCGAGCTGAATGCCAGGGCCGCGACGTGCCCTCGCGCGGGCTCGGCCGTTCCCGCAGCTTCACGCCTCCCCTTCGGACCGATGCTCCAGAGCTGCGCGGCACCGGTTTCGTTCACCGTGGCCAGCACCCTCCCGTCGCTCCGGAAGGCGACCCCCTGGGACAGCGACACCGTCCTGTCCAGCGTCGCGGCCCTGACCGGATGTGTCCGGCGACCGACGTCCCAGAGTTCGAGCGCGCCCTGCCGGCCGCCCACGGCAAGGAGGGAGTCGGTGGGCGCGTACGTCATGGTGTCGGTGCCGTACCTCAGACCCACCTGTGGTGTCAGATAGCGCGGGCGCGTCCGATCGGTCACGTCCCAAGTGGCCACGGGGCTCCCGGCGGCCAGGGTACGGCCGTCCGGGCTGAAGGACGCGGCCGAGCCGCCCTGGTTGAAGGTCGCGAGTGTGCTGACGGCCCGCGGCCGTGTCCGGTGGCTGATGTCCCAGAGCCTCACCGGGTATCCCGCGGCCATGGTGCGGCCGTCGGGACTGAAGGACGGGACGGCCGAGTGCGTCACCGGAAGACCCGTGCGGGCCGTGGAGCGTACGGCTCCGTCGACGTTCCACAGACGCACGCTGCCGTTCCGCACGTCGGAATCGTCGACGGTGCGCGACGCACCGTCCGTGCTCAGCGAGGCCAGCGTACGGTCGTCACGGCTGAAGGCGACCTCGTCCACCGACGCCGAATGCCCGGTCATCCGGGTGCCCTGCACGGCGTAGAACGGGTCGTCCAGGTCCCACAGCCGAAGGGCGCCGTCACTCCCTCCCGCGGCCAGGGTCACCCCGTCGTGGGAGAACGCCAGTGCGTCCACCGTCGCGCCCGACTCCGATGTACGGCCGTTCAGCGAGGGCCGTCCCTGTGGAGAGGCCGGTTGCGCGATGTCCCACAGCAGGACCGTGCCGTACTCGCCGGCCCCGGCCAGCAGATTGCCTTCGGCGCTGAACGCCAGGGAACCCACGGGCCGGGGAATCCGCGCCAGTCGAGGAGGTCCGTCGGCCCGCGACAGGTCCCTGACCGACACGGCGTTCTCGTCGCCGACTGCCAGCAGGCGGCCGTCGGGGGACACCGCGAACGTGTCGCCCGGTACCTCGGCGGTCAGCCGAGGAGCCCCTGGCTCGCTCAGGTCGACGACGCCGACGTGGTCGGCGTTCAGATCGAAGAGCAGCAGAGGGCGGAGCGGATGGAAGGCCAGTTCGGTGATCGCTTCCGTCGAGGAGGCGACGGAACCGAGCGCCAGGGGGTGTCGGGCCGATGTCACGTCGTACAGCCGGACGCCACCGTCCTTGCCCCCCACGGCCAGCCGGCGGTCGTCCCCGCTGAAGGCGACCGCGCCTCGATGGCTCGCGGGAAGGGGCAGGCGGGACAGCACCGTCCCGTCGGCGGTGTCACGCAGTTCCAGTCCGCGGTCGGACGCCACGGCGAGGAGATCGCGGTGCCGGCTGAAAGCCACGCCCCGCCGGTACCCGGGGGCTGCCACCACCCGGGGGATGGAGGCACTGCTCAGCAGCGCGCCTTTCACCTCATCGGTCGGCGAGAGCCGGTACGCCTCGATCAGCAGCTGGCGTGCCAGGTCCGGCTGGCTGTCCCTGATCGACGCGGCCTGGCCGACGAGCTGACGTGAGGTGGCGATCAGAGCACGCTCACGGGCGTTGTTGCGTTGCTGCAGGGCGATCACCCCGCCGGTGACAGCGATGACCAGCAAGGACGTCAGGCAAGCGATGACCATGCGTATCCAGCGCATTGTCCTCCTGCGCTGCCGTACGTGCTCGCCGAGGAGGTCCTCCTTGGACATCCCACGGATCGGCGCGACGAAGTCGGCCACGCACTCGACCAGCCTCGGGTCCGCCGGGTCGACGTCCCCCGCCTCCCGCAGCCAGCGCAGGTCGACCCATCGGGGCTGGTGGGAGAAGGCGTGGGCGATCTCCGCCGCCGGCAGTGCGTCGGAGACCGCCCAGTCGAAGGTGCCGGTGCCGTCGTCCCAGACGAGCCGGCCGTCCGTCCACGCGATCAGGATGCGGTCGGCGGCCCGGTGCTGCAGCCACCACCGGATCTCCTTGCGGACCCACGGTGACTTCGCGGCCGCGGGAGACGCCATGAGGATCAGCCATTCGGCACGGCTGAGCGCCCTTTCGATGTCGGGCCACATGCTCGGGGTGGCACTGAGGTTGACGACGTCCCGGAAGATGCGCGAGGACCGCCAGCGGTACCAGGGCCGGGCCATGTTCTGGATCTGGCTCTGGAAAGACGTGGTGAGAGCCCTGTCCCAGGAGTGGCTGTAGGAGATGAACGCGTCGTAATCCCTGTCACGCCCCGGATGATCCGGCATCGTGCGCTCCCATCTGCGCTGCCGGATCAGTCGTCGTCCAGCATCGCGGTCGCGTCCCGCACTCCGGCGAGCCTGGCGAAACCGAGCGCGTAGGTATGGATGTGCTCCTGGACGGCATGGAGTTCCGCACGACAGACGTCATTGTCGGGCCATGACGATTCGGGGTTCTCCGGGTGGCTCAGTTCGTAGGTACGGAGCCTCGGGTGCCATGCGGAGAGGAACGGGCGTAGTTCACGGTTGAGCATGGTGATGGCGAGGTGCTCGACGGTCTGACCGCTCGGGATGACCTGTGAGGACTGCGTGCCTTTGAGAGTCTCACGGGTACTGGCGAACAGACCGTGCAGAGAGGTGAGTGCTTCACGGACGATTCCCTCGCCGGTCGCCAGCGGTTGGGTGGAGACACGTGTCACGGTCTCCACGAAAAGCTCCCATGCGACCTGGCGGGCGTCGCTGTTGACCACGAAGGTGAACTCGCTCAACTGCGGAACGGTTATCTTCACCTCGGTCAGCCTGGCCGCCTTTCCGTAAAGTTGAATTCCGGTGACCGCGACCGCCCCGGCGACTGCTCCGGTGACCATGTAGAGAGTACGTCCCGTCAGCCCGGTCACGGCAAACATGCCTGCACCGACCAGGGCTCCCATGACGGTCGACGCGAAGAGGCGAGCCCACCACCCCCGCAGTCCGCGTCCGGTCCCCCTCGACAAGGTCATTCCACCTCCATCGGGCCCGGATCACGCTCACCGCGAATCACCGTACGTCGACATCATGAACCCGGGAGGAAATCATCAGCAATGCTCGGGACACCTTCGGCAGAAGCCGACCGGACCGTTGAAATACACGGCGATCGCTGCATTCACCCTTTTCACCTCCCTCGCCCGAGGGACAGAACCAGAGCAGCACTGGCCGCACAACTGAGTCGCCCTTCGAGAACTGCCTCGGTGGCCTCGGCCAAGGGCACTTTCCGCACCCGCACGTCCGCTTCCCCCGGTTCGACGGCCGGGTCACCGGACTCCAGCTCACCTGCCTGCCACAGATGGACACGGGCCGGGGTCAGGCCCGGAAGCGGATGGAGGGTGCCGCGAGCCGTCCAGTGACCGCGGCGGTACCCGGTCTCTTCCGCGAGCTCCCGAGCCGCGGCAGCGCGGCTGTCCTTGTCAGTGGGGTCGATACTTCCACCGGGCAGTTGCCACATCGGACCGATCAGGTAGTGGAACTGCTCGATCACGACGATCGCCCCGTCGACCAAGGCGGCGACTCGCACCAGATCCGGCACGTCCAGCCAGTCGTAGTGATCCGCTCGACCGTCCGGACGGGTGACGACATCACGCCGTACGACGAGCCGGGGCGTCGCACAGAGCAACCGACGGGCATGACTCGTCCAGGGGCCACGACGTTCCACGTCTTCACGTTAGACCGCCTGACGCGAAGCTTTCGAGAACCGGCCGAACGCCGCGCTTGACCTCAAGTCGGGTCGAGTTCCTACGGTCGTCCCGGTGTACGGGATCGCACCGTCCTCGGAACATCCGCGGACCCTCGTGGAGAGGCTTGCCATGGAGTACTCGCACAACGACGCCGAACTGATCCAGCAGCCCATCGGTTACTGGAGCTGGGCGGCCTACAAGTCCGTCATCGACCGCACCCGGGGCGCCCTCGCCGGGATCGGCCTCACCCAGCCGCAGTGGTGGGTGCTGGCGCAGATCGCCGGCGCCGACTCCCCGAGAACCCGTGACGAGGTGTCCCGGCTCCTGCGGAACTACCTCGACACGGGGGCGGAGACGATGGAGGCGGAGATCGACGGGACCGTCGTCCAGGGCTGGATCACCGAGGACGCCGAGGGGCGGCTGGGTCTCACGGCCGAGGGCAGGGCGCTGCACGGGAAGGCCGCGGCCCTCCAGCGCGAGCTGTGGGAGGAACGGCACGCGGGCATCTCCGACGAGGAGTACCTGACCGTCCTCAAGGTGCTGCAGCGGTTCATCCACAACACGGGCGGGCGGGCCTGGCACCACTAGGACACCACTGGGGGACAGTCACTCAGCCGCAGCGCACGTCCCACCGCGGCCGCTCCCCCGTCGCCAGGAAGCGGCTGACGGTGCGGTCGCCGCAGGCGTTGCCGTTGTCGAGGTAGGCGCCGTGGCCGGTGGAGTCGACGGTCACCATGACGGCGCGGCGGCCGAGGGCGGCGCGCATCTTCAGGGCGCCGCTGAGCGGGGTCGCCGCGTCCCGCTCGTTCCGCACCAGCAGGACCTTGGCGGGGCCGTCGTCGGTGATGCGGACCGGGGGCTCCTTCGGCTCGTACGGCCAGACGGCGCAGGGCATCACGTTCCTCGGCATGCCGGCGGTCAACGGGTGCTCGGCGCGGCTGACGGCGACCTCCTTCTCGTACACGGCCGGTGAGGTGGGCCAGGCGACGTCGTTGCACAGGGTGCCGGCGCTGACCGCGACGGAGTTCCGCATCTCCCCCTCGGGCGGGGCCGGCGGGGCGGGCGGCACGGTGCCCTCCCGGGCGGCCCGGAGCAGCCGGGCGAGGGCGGGGAGCCCTCGTCGGGGTCGTAGAAGGCGTCCAGCATGGTCTGGCGCAGCACGTTGCCGTTGAGCTCCTCGGGGTTGGCGCCCGGCCAGGGGACGGGTGCGCGGTCGAGGCGGGCGGCCAGGGCGAGGAAGAGCGGACGCACCTCGGCGGCCGTCCGGGCCAGGCGGTCCGGGTTCCCGGGCCGGGACGCCCACGTGGCGAACTCCGGGAAGACGTCCTCGACGCCGGCCTCGAATCCGGCGAGCCAGGCGCGGCCCACCCGGACGGGGTCGGGATCGCCGGTGCTGTCCAGCACGAGGCGGTCGGTGCGGTGCGGGAACAGTTCGTTGTAGACGGCGCCGACGTACGACCCGTACGAGACGCCCCACGCGGAGACCTTGCGCTCCCCGAGGGCCGCCCGGACGCGGTCGAGGTCGCGGGCCTCGTTCGCGGTGGTGAGGTGCTGGACGAGGGTGCCGCCGTCCCGGGCGCAGGTGTCCGCGACACGTCGCGCGGTGGCCAGGTTCTCGGTGAGGGTGCCGTCGGGGGCGGGCCAGGGGCGCAGCTTGGAGAGGGCGAGGTCGCTCCCCCCGCAGCTCGTCCAGTCGAGGGGAGCGGGCTTCGCGGTGGCCGTCAGCGGTGTGACGAGGGTCAGCACGGCGGCCGAGGCGGCGAGCAGCGCCGCGTTGCGCTTGGTGTTCGTCATGCGTACGAGGTTCGTGCGTTTCCGCGCGTCCCGACATCCGGGCAACCGGCGTTCCGTTACGGGGGGTTGCCCCGCCTCACCCCTAGGGGAGAAGCGGGGTCTCTCCTCAGTCCCGGGCCGCCCGGCTGCGGGTGACCAGCTTCCGCAGCAGCGGCCACGCCAGCAGCAGCACCACGATCGCGTACACCGTCACCGAGAAGGGCGTGTTCACGAGGCCGGTGACGCTGCCGTCGCTGATCTGCAGGGCGCGGCGGAGTTGTTGCTCGGCGTTGGGGCCGAGGATGACGCCGATGACCGCGGGGAGGACCGGCAGCCCGTACCGCCGCATGCCGAAGCCGATCAGGCCGATGATCAGCAGGATCACCAGGTCGACGACCTCGCCGCCGACCGCGTACGCGCCCACCGCCGCGAAGAACAGGATGCCGGCGTAGAGGTACGGGCGCGGGATGCGCAGCAGCTTGGCCCAGACCGGGGCGAGCGGGAGGTTGAGCGCGAGGAGCAGCACCATGCCGACGAAGAGGGAGGCGATCAGGCCCCAGACCAGTTCGGGTTCGCGTTCGAACAGGAGCGGTCCTGGCTGGATGCCGTACTGCTGGAAGGCGGCCAGCATGACGGCCGCGACCGCCGTGGTGGGCAGGCCGAGGGTGAGCATGGAGACCAGCGTGCCCGCCGCCGAGGCCGAGGCCGCCGCCTCCGGTCCCGCGACGCCCTCGATGGCGCCCTTGCCGAACTGGTCCTTGTGCCGGGAGAGGCGTTTCTCCGTGACGTAGGAGAGGAAGGTGGGGATCTCGGCGCCGCCCGCCGGGATCGCGCCGAACGGGAAGCCGATGAACGGGCCGCGCAGCCACGGCTTCCAGGTCCGTCTCACGTCCTTGCCGTCGAGCCAGGGGCGGCCGACCGGGATCGCCTCGCCGGTGGTGCGGCGCAGGTGGGCGGCGACCCACAGGGCCTCGCCGATCGCGAAGAGGCCGACCGCGACGATGACCACGTCGACGCCGTCGGCGAGGTGCAGGGAGCCGAAGGTGAGGCGCTGCTGGCCCGTCATCTGGTCCAGGCCCACCAGGCCGATGGTGAGGCCGATGAGGAGGGAGGCCAGGCCCCGGATGCGGGAGGAGCCGAGCACGGACGTCACGGCGATGAAGGCGAGCACCATGATGGCGAAGTAGTCGGGCGCGCCGATGTCCACGGCCAGTTCGGCGACGGTCGGCGCGAGCGCCACCAGCAGGATCGTGCCGATCAGGCCGCCCGCGAAGTGGCCGATGGCGGCGGCCGCGAGCGCCTGTGCGCCGCGCCCGGCCTTGGCCATCGGGTTGCCCTCCATCGCGGCGACCACGGCGGCGCTCTCACCGGGGGTGTTGAGGAGGATGGAGGTCGTCGAGCCGCCGAACATGGCGCCGTAGTAGATGCCCGCGAACATGATGAACGCGCCGACCGGGTCGAGCCCGTACGTCACCGGCAGCAGCAGCGCGACCGCCATCGCCGGGCCGATGCCGGGCAGGACGCCGATGGCCGTGCCGAGGAGGACTCCGAGGGCCGCCCAGAGCAGGTTGACCGGGGTGAGGGCGGTGCCGAAGCCGTCCATCAGGGAGTTGAGGGTGTCCATGTCAGAGCACTCCCATCAGCGGACCGCCGGGGAGCGGCACTCCGAGCAGGTTGTTGAAGACGACGTAGGCGAGGAGGGAGAGGACGGCCGCGATGAGCGGGTCGCGGTCGTAGTGGCGGCTGCCGAGGGCATAGGCCGCGCCCCAGAAGAGCAGGGCCCCGGCGACGGGGAAGCCGACGGGCTCGATGAGCACGGCCGCGCCCAGGAAGACCCCGACGAGCAGCAGGACCGTGCGCCAGTCGGCGGGTTCGGACAGGTCGACGTCCTCGCCGGCCTCCGCCTCGCCGCGGCCGCCGCGCAGCACGTCGACCGCCAGCAGGACGGCGATGACCAGCAGCCCGATGCCGACGGCGATCGGCACGGTGCGCGGTCCGACCGGGCCGCGCTGGGTGAGGTCGACGTCCATGGTGACCGCGTCGGTGAGGACGAGCACGCCGAGGAGGAGCAGCAGGACGCTGACGCCGAGTTCGGAGCGCTCGCGCAGCCGGTGCCGCCAGGTGGGCCGTTCCGTGTCCGTGTCCGTGCTCGTACTCATGTCCGTGTCGGTCCCGGTCTCGGTCCCGGTCCGCTTCGTCGTCACAGTCCCAACTCCTTCAGCACCGACACCACGCGCTCGTCCTGGGCGGTGAGGAAGTCGCCGAACTCCTCGCCGGTGAGGAAGGCGTCGTCCCAGCCGTTCTTCTCCAGGGACTCCTGCCACTCCTCGGAAGCGTGCAGCTCCTCGAACAGCCGGGTGAGCTTCTCCCGTTCGGCGTCGGAGAGACCGGGCGGGGCGACGACGCCGCGCCAGTTGGTGAAGTCCACGTCGTAGCCCGACTCCTCCAGCGTGGGCGCGTCGAGTCCGGGGACGCGCTCGGGACCGGTGACGGCGAGCAGCCGCAGCTCGCCCGCCCTGATCTGGTCGAGGTACTCGCCGACGCCGGAGACGCCGAAGGCGACCTTGTCGCCGAGGATGGAGGCGAGCAGTTCGCCGCCGCCGTCGAAGGGCACGTAGTTGACCTGCCGGGGCGCGATCCCGGCGGCCTCGGCCATCAGCATCGGCGCGAGGTGGTCGGGCCCGCCGGGCGCGGAACCGCCGCCCACCGGAAGCTTGCCCGGGGCGTCCTTCCAGGCGTCGACGAGCTGGTCGATCGTCTTGTACGGGGAGTCCTTGGACACCACGACGACGTCCTGCTCCTCGGTGAGCCGGGCGATCGGGGTGGTCTCGGCGAGGGTCGTGGGCGCGTCGTTGGAGCGGGCCGCGCCCACCACGCCGAGCCCCATCGACATGGCGAGCTTGCCGTTGCCGTGCTCGCTCACCAGCCGGGTGAGGCCGACCGTGCCACCGGCGCCGGGCAGGTTGAACACCTCGATGTCGTGGGTGAGTCCGGCGTCCTCGGCGTTCTTCGCGGCCGTACGGGCCGTGATGTCGTAGCCGCCGCCGGGTGTGTTGGGGACCATGAAGCGCAGGCCCGGGATCTGCGTGCCGGTCTCGGTGCCGCTGCCGGGTGTGAGCAGGGGCGGACCCACGAGCACGAGCAGGGCGGCGCCGAGCAGGGCGAAGGGGGCGCGCAGGCGCACGTGTGCCACCACCTGTCTGGACGTCGGTACGGGAACGGGATGCCTCACGGCACGGGCGTGAGGTGCGCCACATGGTGCCCGCGCGCGGGCGCGCTGTCTGCCTTCCGCAACCAATGGAGGTTGTGGTCATTGCGGTCGCCGCGCGGCCCCTCCTCCGTCCCTCCCGCGCGTCTCCTCCCTCGAGTCACGTCCCTTCCCAAGGCCGCAGGTGGGCGCCATGATGGTGCGGCTCGGCAGCCGAGCCGCCCAAGTGTTCGTGCCGGTAGGAGAGATCGAGTTCCCTGTGGTCCCCACGTTCCGTCGCCACACCCTCGCGGGCGAGATGCTGGTGCTGCAGCTCGCCATCGTCGTGGTGGTGCTGCTGGCGGTCGCCGCGGTCTCGTTCGCGCAGTCGCAGGCGACCTTCCACCGCGTCGAGGGCCGCCGCGTCGGCGCGCTGGCCGAACAGCTGGCCGCCGGTCCCCTGGTGCGCAGCCAGCTCACGCGCCCGGCGCAGGACGACGCCCTCGACACCCTGGTGCAGTCGACGCACGTGCAGTCCGGGGTCACCTCGGTGACGGTGGCCGACCGTACGGGCCGCGTCGTCACCTCGACGGACCCGACCGCGGTCGGCGGCCGGCTGCCGCTGGGGACCGGGGTCGCCCGGGGCCGCGGCTGGTCCGGGCGGCTGGCCTGGGGAGGCGGCCAGGAGCTGGTGGCGCAGGTGCCGGTGCTCGGGGCCACGGAGCACAACGTCGGGCGCAGGCTGGGCACGGTGATGATCGGCGAGGCGTACCCCACGGTGTGGCAGCGGCTGAGCGGGGCGTCCTCGTACCTGCTCGCCTACCTGGGTATCGCCAGCGGACTGGGCGTGGCCGGTTCCTGGCTGCTGGCGCGGCGGGTGAAGCGGCAGACCCTCGGGCTGGAGCCGCGCGAGATCGCGGGGCTGGCCGAGCACCGCGAGGCGCTGCTGTACGGCATCGCGGAGGGGGTGGTCGCGCTGGATCCGCAGGGCCGGATCACCCTGGTGAACGACGTGGCCCGGCGGCTGCTCGGCCTGCCCGGGGACTGCGTGGGCCGCAGTCTCGCCGACCTCGGTATCGGGGGGCGGCTGCGGGACGTGCTGGCCGGGGTGGACGGCCGGTCCGCGGAGCGGCACGAGCCGGTGGTGGAGCGGCACGACGAGGTGGTGGTGCGGGGCGGCCTCGTCCTGGTGATGAACCGGATGACGGTCACCAAGGACGGCCGCCCGCTCGGCTCGGTGACGACCCTGCGGGACCGTACCGAACTGGCCCGCCTGGAGCGGGAGATCGGCTCCTTCCGCAGTTCGTCGGAGCTGCTGCGCGCGCAGGCCCACGAGTTCGCGAACCAGCTGCACACCATCTCCGGGCTGATCCAGATCGGTGAGCAGGAGGAGGTGGTGCGCTACATCCGCGCACTGCACCAGCGCCGCCAGTCGCTCGACATGACCCTCTCCCGGCGCGTGCGCGACACGGCCGTGGCCGCCCTGCTGATGGCGAAGTCCTCGCTGGCGGCGGAGCGGAGGGTGCGCCTGCGGATCTCGGACGACACGGCGCTGGAGCGGCTCGCGCCGGAGGACGCCGCCGACGTGGCGACGGTGGTGGGCAATCTCATCGACAACGCCCTCGACGCGCTCGACGCCCCCGACGCGGGCGGCGCCGACCGTACCGGGCCCGAGGCGTGGGTGGAGGTGGGGCTGCGGCAGGACGCCGCCAGCGTGGAGATCGAGGTCCGCGACTCCGGCCCCGGTGTGGCGCCCGAACTGGCCCACGAGGTCTTCGCGTACGGCTTCACCACCAAGGCGGCCGAGGGCGGCGAGCGCGGTATCGGCCTCGCGCTCACCCGGCTGGTCTGCGAACGGCACGGCGGGGAGGTCGCGGTGACCAACACGCCCGACGGCGCGATGTTCACCGCCCGCATGTCCGTGGGCCACCCCGCGCGCGCGGTGGCGGAAGGAGCCCCCCGATGAGTGCCCACGCCATCGACGTGCTCGTCGTCGACGACGACTTCATGGTGACCCGGGTGCACCGTACGTTCGTCGAGCGCGTCGAGCCGTTCCGGGTCGTCGGCACGGCGGGCACCGCCGAGGAGGCCGTCGCCGCCGTCGGTGCGCTGCGCCCGGACCTGGTCCTGCTCGACCTGTACCTGCCGGACGGCTTCGGGCTCGACGTCATCCCGCGGCTGCGCGCCGCCGGGCACGACTGCGACGTCATGGCCATCACCGCGGCGCGCGAGGCCGACGCGGTGCGCGGCGCCGTGCGGCACGGCGTCGTCGACTACCTGCTCAAACCGTTCGAGTACGAGGACCTGCGGCCCCGCCTGGAGCGGTACGCGGCGCAGCGCGGCCGGCTGCTCACCACCGTCGTACGGGGCCAGGCGGACGTGGACCGGGTGCTGGCCGGGGCGTTCGCGACCGCGCCGGGCACCGCGCTGCCCAAGGGGCTGAGCGTGGAGACCGCCGGACTGGTCGAGCGTGCCCTCCGCACGGCGGAGGGCACGCTGTCCGCGGCCGAGTGCGCGGCCGCCACCGGGGTCTCCCGGGTCAGCGCCCGGCGCTACCTGGAGTACTTCCACGCCACCGGGAGCGCGGAGGTGTCGCTGCGGTACGGGGCCGCCGGGCGTCCGGAGCGCCGGTACCACTGGCGGGTGTGAGCCGCCCGCGGGGTGGTGGTCAGCCGGTCCACGTCCACTCCGCGACCTCCGGCAGGTCGGTGCCGTGCTCGCGGATCCAGTCATGGTGGCGGGTGCGGGCGTCGGCCATGCGCTGGCGTACGCCCGTGGCGCGCACACCGAGCCCGGGCACCCGGTCGATGACGTCCATCACCAGCCGGTAGCGGTCGAGGTCGTTGCGGACCACCATGTCGAACGGGGTGGTCGTGGTGCCCATCTCCTTGTAGCCGCGCACGTGGAGGTTGCCGTGGCCCGCGCGGCGGTAGGCGAGGCGGTGGATCAGCCACGGATAGCCGTGGTACGCGAAGATCACCGGCTTGTCGGTGGTGAACAGGCCGTCGTACTCGAAGTCGCTCATGCCGTGCGGATGGTCGTCCGCGGGCAGCAGTTTCGCCATGTCGACGACGTTCACCACCCGTACCGCCAGCTCCGGAAGATGGCGGCGGAGCAGCTGGGCGGCGGCCAGCACCTCCTGCGTCGGCACGTCGCCCGCGCAGGCGAGGACCACGTCCGGTTCCCGGCCGCCGTCCTCCGTGCCCGCCCAGTCCCAGGTGCCCGCGCCGCGCGCGCAGTGCGCGCGGGCCTGGTCCATGGTCAGCCAGTCGAAGCAGGGCTGCTTGCCCGCCACGACGACGTTGACGTAGTCGCGGGTGCCCAGCACGTGGTCCGCCACCGACAGCAGCGTGTTGGTGTCCGGCGGCAGGTAGACCCGTACGACCTCCAGGCTCTTGTTCAGGACGTGGTCGACGAAGCCGGGGTCCTGGTGGGAGAAGCCGTTGTGGTCCTGGCGCCAGACGTGGGAGGTCAGGAGGTAGTTGAGCGACGGGATCGGGGCCCGCCAGGGCAGCTCGCGCGAGGTCTTCAGCCATTTGATGTGCTGGTTGACCATGGAGTCGACGATGTGGACGAACGCCTCGTAGCAGGAGAACAGCCCGTGCCGCCCGGTGAGCAGGTATCCCTCCAGCCAGCCCTGGCAGAGGTGCTCGGAGAGGATCTCCATGACCCGCCCGTGCCGGTCCAGGTCCTCGTCGACCTGGAGGGTCTGCGCCTGCCACGCCTTGCCGCTCGCGCCGTAGACGGCGTCCAGGCGGTTGGAGGCGGTCTCGTCGGGGCCGACCAGGCGGAAGTCGCGGCGGTCGGCGGTGTCCCGCATCACCTGTTCGAGGTAGTCGCCGAGGACGCGGGTGGGCTCGTGCGCCGTCGCGCCGGGTTTGTCGACGTCGACGGGGACCGCGAACCGGTCGGGGCCGGGCAGCGGCAGGGTGCGGGTGAGCAGGCCGCCGTTGGCGTACGGGGTGGCGCCGAGCCGCCGGGCGCCCTCGGGGACGCAGGACAGGACGTCGGCGGTGGGCCGGCCCGCGTCGTCGAACAGCTCCTCGGGCCGGTACGACCGCAGCCACGCCTCCAGGTGCCGCAGGTGCTCCGGATTGTCCCGGACGCCGGACAGCGGCACCTGGTGGGAGCGCCAGGTGTCCGCCACCGGCTTCCCGTCCACCTCGGCCGGTCCGGTCCAGCCCTTCGGCGTCCGCAGCACGATCATGGGCCAGCGGGCCCGCTCGGTCGCACCGTGCTCGCGGGCCGCGCGCTGGATGCCGGCTATGGCGTCCAGGGCCCGGTCGAAGGCCTCGGCGAGCGCCCGGTGGATCTGGACCGGGTCGTCGCCGGTGACGTGGATCGGTTCATGGCCGTACCCGGTGAGCAGGGCGTCGAGCTCGGGCTCCGGGATGCGGGACAGCACGGTGGGGTTGGCGATCTTGTAGCCGTTGAGGTGCAGGACCGGCAGCACGGCGCCGTCGTGCACCGGGTCGAGGAACTTGTTCGCGTGCCAGGACGCGGCCAGCGGCCCCGTCTCCGCCTCCCCGTCGCCGACCACGCACGCCACCAGCAGGTCCGGGTGGTCGAACGCGGCCCCGTAGGCGTGGGCCAGCGAGTAGCCCAGTTCCCCGCCCTCGTGGATCGAGCCCGGGACCTCCGGCGCGACATGGCTCGGCACCCCGCCCGGGAAGGAGAACTGGCGGAACAGCCGCTCCATGCCCGCCCCGTCCCGGGACACGTCCGGATAGATCTCGCTGTAGCTGCCCTCCAGCCAGGAGTTGGCGAGGACGGAGGGCCCGCCGTGCCCCGGCCCCCAGACGCACAGCGCGTCCAGGTGCCGTGCCCTGATCACCCGGTTCAGGTGGGTGTACACGAGGTTCAGCCCCGGGGACGTACCCCAGTGGCCGAGCAGCCGCGGCTTGATGTGCTCGGGCTTCAGGGGTTCGGTCAGCAGCGGGTTCGCGAGCAGGTAGATCTGGCCGGCCGCCAGGTAGTTGGCGGCCCGCCAGTGGGCGTCCAGGCCGTGCAACTCGTCATCGGTCAGCGCGGCACCGGCCGGGTGGTCGTCCTGGGGCATGTGTGACTCCCGTGGTCAGGTCGGGGACTTGGGGCGCCGTCGCCGGGTTGCCGCCCCAAGGAGGAGTACCAGCGTTTCCCGCACCGATGCCCGCACGCGCGGACGGAACGGCGGGAACGGAAGGGAGGCGGGCCGAAAGAAGGGGGGTACCAGTGTTCTCGCCCGTACCGACACCCGCACCTGCATCTGCGCCCGCGCCGGTCCGGGGCGCACCGCGACCGGCTCCTCACCCGTGCGGGACGACCGCGACCGGGCAGGCGACGTGGTGCAGCACCGCGTGCGTGACCGGGCCGACACGACCGGCGTGGCCCGCGTGGCCGGCGTCATCGCCGGAACCGATGCCGGCGACGGCGTCGGGACGGGGGTTCCGGTCGTGGCGGCCCACGACGAGGAGGCCCGCTCCGGCCGCGGCGCGCACCAGTTCGTCGGCGGCCCGGCCCTCGGTCACCGTCTCCGCGACGGTGGTCCCCGGCCACTTCTCCCGCCATGGGCGCACCGCCGCGACCACGGCGCGCGCGTGCTCCGCGAGGAGGTCCGCGCCCGGCGGGGCCGGCCGGACCGATCCGCCGCCGAAGACGTGGACCACCCGCAACGGGGCACCGCGGCGGTGCGCGGCCTCGAAGGCGAAGCCGACCAGCTCGTCGCAGGAGACGTGCTCGTCGCCGGGTGCGCCGACGTCCAGGCCGAGGACCACGTCCCGGTAGGGCACCTCGGGGATCTCCTCCGGGGACACCCCGTCGATGACCGGGAGGTGCTCGGCCGCGGCGCCGACCCCCGCCCGGACGACGACCACGGGGCGGTTCGCCCGGGCGACGACCCGCTGGGAGACCGAGCCGACGAGGAACCCGGCGACGCCGCTGAGGCCCCGGGAGCCGAGCACCAGCAGTCCGGCCGCGTCCGCCTCCGTCAGCAGGACGGTGACCGGGTCCTCGTCGGCCAGCCGTTCCTCGACGCGGAGCCCCGGGTGGGCGGCGCGCACCCCGGTGGCCACCCGGGCGAGGGCCCGCTCGGCCCAGCCCGCCCGCGGCACGTCCGCGGCCGGGGACGCCGACGGGTGCGGACGCCACTCCCAGGCGTGGACGACGTGCAGCGCGCTGCCGCGGCGGACGGCCTCACGGGCCGCCCAGTGCACGGCCGCGAGGCTCTCGGGGGAACCGTCGATCCCCGCGGCGACGTGTCGCTCCATGGTCCGCACCTCCTGCGGCCGCAGCCGGTCCGCTTCTCGGCCCCTGTTCCGAGCCTGGTGGGAGCCCGGGTTCCGGGCAACCGCGCGCGGGGGTGCACCGCGGCTTCACGGTGGCGGCCGCACGGGGGACGGACGCCCGCCGCGCCCGGCCCCGAGCGGCCGCCACTGCGTCCGGCCGGCCCATGGCGGGGACGGTGCCGGAGAGCGACGCTGGAGGTGGCAGCTTCGTACGCCCCCTGGGAGGCACCGCCATGAACGCTCCGTCCGCCGGCCCGATGCTCCGCGCACTCCCCGTCGAACACCGGCAGCGGCTGATGCGCATCGCCCGCGAGGTGTCGTTCCCGCAGGGCGCCCGGCTCTTCGAGGAGGACGGGAGCGCGGACCGGTTCTGGGTGATCCGCACCGGGACCGTGGACCTGGACATGCGGGTGCCGGGGCGGCGTCCGGCCGTACTGGAGACCCTGGGAATGAACGAACTCGTCGGCTGGTCCTGGCTCTTCGCCCCGCACACCTGGCACCTGGGCGCCGAGGCGACGAGCCCCGTACGGGCGTACGAGTTCGACGCTCCGACGGCACGGGAGATGTGCCGGGAGGAGCCGGAGCTCGGGCTGGCGGTCGCCGAGTGGATCGGCGGCATCCTCGCCCACCGGCTGCGGGCCGCCCGCACCCGGCTGCTCGACCTGTACGCCCCGCACAGCGGCGTCGGTTTCCTCTGACCGCCGCCGCCCGGCTCCGTCCCACGCCGTTCCGGGCGGCGCCGGGACGCGACCGCGTCAGCCCTCGCCCACCAGCCGCCCCACCAGGTCGTCCCAGCCGGCCTCCACCCGCTCCAGCGCCATGCCCCGCCGGGTGACCAGATGGTCGACGAGGGTGATGTCCAGGTACCCCAGCAGGGTCTGCGCGAGGAGTTCCGCGTCGCCGGGCACCTCGGCCCGGCGTAGCAGCACGCACAGGTGGCTGAGGCGCAGCAGCGTCGCCGGGCTGGTGTGCCGGCGGGCGGCGTCGGTGTGGGCGGCCAGGTAGAGGTCACGGTGGGCGCGCTCGTGCCGGACGGCGGCCACGCCGAAGGCCCTCAGCCGTTCGATCGGCGGCGCGTCCGGGCCGAGCGGCGGCGGACCGGTCAGGAAGGCCGCCTGCAGCTCCCGTTCGTGGTGGTCGAGCAGGGCCATCAGCAGCCCGGTGCGGTCGCCGAACCGGCGGAACACGGTGCCCTTGCCGACCTTTGCGGCGCTCGCCACCGCCTCCATGGTCAGGTTCGCCGCTCCGTGCTCCTGGGCCAGCCGGGCGGCGACCTCCAGCAGACGGACGCGGTTGCGCGCCGCGTCCGCGCGCAGCCTGGGCTGTTCACCGGTGGCCGGAGCGATCTCCAGCAGGCTGTTCGGGGCTCTCGGCGGGTCGTGGTCTTCGGGCAGGGGGAAGGGCGGGAGCGGCTCGGTCATGGATCGAGCGTAACGCCCACCGAAGACAAACGGACCTCGGTCCGGATACACTTCCCGGAGAAACGGACCTCGGTCCGGATGAACTCTCCAGACGGACCCCGGTCCGGATGCCAGGTGGACCACCCCCTCGAGAAAGTGGTACAACTTTCAACGGACCACGGTCCGCTTGGCTTTTCACCGTCCTCCCCAGGACGACCGTCATTACTAGGAGTCAGCTCATGTCCGTACGCATTCTCGCGCTCGTCGGTAGCCTCCGCGCCGGTTCGCACAACCGCCAGCTCGCCGAGGCCGCCGTCAAGCACGCCCCCGAGGGCGTCACGATCGAGCTGTTCGAGGGCCTCGCCGACGTGCCGTTCTACAACGAGGACGTCGACGTCGAGGGCAGCGTCCCCGCCGAGGCCGCGCGTCTGCGCGAGGCCGCCGGCCAGGCCGACGGTTTCCTGCTCTTCTCGCCCGAGTACAACGGCACCATCCCGGCCGTCCTGAAGAACGCCATCGACTGGCTGTCCCGCCCCTACGGCGCCGGCGCCTTCACCGGCAAGCCGGCCGCCGTCGTCGGCACCGCCTTCGGCCAGTACGGCGGCGTGTGGGCGCAGGACGAGACCCGCAAGGCCGTGGGCATCGCGGGCGGCTCCGTCCTGCAGGACGCCAAGCTCTCCATCCCCGAGTCGGTCGTCCGCTTCGCGGAGACCCACCCGGGCGACGACACCGAGGTCGTCGAGGGCCTGACCAAGGTCGTCCAGGAGCTCGCCCACGCGAGCTCGGCCGCCGCCGCCTGATCCACGGCTCCCGGTAGCGCACGAACGGCGCCGGGCGGGGCAGTACGCCCCGTCCGGCGCCGTTTCCCGTGTCATGACACTCGCGTCACGACGCGCCCCACCCGCTCAGTCGTGCGCGGGCCGGTCCGTCAGCCGGTGGTCCGCGAGGTTCAGGGCCTCGTCCACCACACGCCGCAGATGGCCGTCGCGCAGCGAGTAGATCACCCGGCGGCCCTCCTTCCGCGTGTTCACCAGCCCCGCGAGACGCAGCCGGGCGAGGTGCTGGCTCACCGCCGGGCGCGCGGCGCCGCACACCTCCGTGAGGGTCGTGACATCGGCCTCGCCCCGGGCGGCCAGGGCGTGCAGCAGGGTCAGCCGGGTGCGGTCACCGAGCAGCGCGAGCACTTCGGCGGCCAGCGCGAACTGCTCCTCCCCCGGCGCGGCCGGATGCCCGCCGGGTCCGCCCGCGGTGCGCGGGTGCCCATCGTGCGCAGGTGACAGGTGCGTGCGTGCGCTCATACGCACATAATGGTCCGGTGGACGCGCGCACGTCCAGGGCTCGTCCGCTCCCGCCCACCGCGAGGGGAACGACGTGAGCGACCGGCAGCACGAACACCCGCACGAGCACGAACACCCGCACCCGCACCCGCACCAATGGTTCGCTCCCCACTCGCACAGGACGTCCGAGAAGGTCGACCCCGCCCTGGAGTCCTCCGCGCGCGGCATGCGGGCGCTGTGGGTCTCGCTGGCCGTGCTCGGCGCGACGGCCGCGGCGCAGGCCGTCGTGGTGGTGCTCTCGGGGTCGGTCGCGCTGCTGGGCGACACGGTGCACAACGCGGCCGACGCCCTCACCGCCGTACCACTGGCCATCGCCTTCGTGCTGGGCCGCCGCGCGGCGACGCGCCGGTTCACGTACGGCTACGGGCGGGCCGAGGACCTGGCGGGCCTCGTCATCGTGCTGACGATCGCCGCCTCGGCCGCCTTCACGGGCTGGGCGGCGGTCGGCCGGCTGCTCGACCCGCGGCCGGTGGACCACCTGCCCGTCGTCGCCGCGGCGGCGGTCGTCGGCTTCCTCGGCAACGAGTGGGTGGCCCGCTACCGCGTCCGGGTCGGCCGGGCGATCGGATCCGCCGCGCTCGTCGCCGACGGCCTGCACGCGCGGACCGACGCCCTCACCTCACTCGCGGTGCTGGCGGGCGCGGGCGGTGCCGCCCTCGGCCGGCGGTACGCCGACCCACTGGTGGGGCTGGCGATCACGGCCGCGCTCCTGCTGGTGCTGCGCGACGCCGCGCGCGAGGTGTGCGGGCGCGTGCTGGACGCCGTCGACCCGGCGCTGGTGGACAGCGCCGAGCGGGCGCTGCGCGAGGTGCCGGGCGTGCGCGGGGTGGGCGAGCTGCGGCTGCGCTGGATCGGGCACCGGCTGCGGGCCGAGGTGGCGGTGGTGGTGGACGGGGAGGCGAGCCTGCGCCGGGCGCACGGCGTCGCGGTGGCGGCCGAGCACGCCCTGCTGCACGCGGTTCCCGGACTCACCGCGGCCCTGGTGCACGCGGATCCGGAGCCTGCGCCGGGTGCGGCGGACCCTCATGCACCGCTCGACCACCACACGGCCGTCCCGGTGGTTCGGACCGCCTGAACGCCCCCTGCCGGGCCGGCGTTCACGCTCCGGCGACGCCCAGTCCGTCCAGCACCGCGGCGTTCGGCAGCTCCGTGAACGCCTTGCCCGGCACGAGCAGCTTCCCCCGCCGCCGGCCGCTGCCCACGAGCACGTACGGCAGGTCGACCACCGCGGAGTCGACCAGCAGCGGCCAGGCACCCGGCAGCCCGATCGGTGTGACGCCCCCGTACTCCATGCCGGTCTCCCCGGTCGCCGTGTCCATCGGGGCGAAGGACACCTTGCGGGCGCCGAGGTGGCGCCGGACCACGCCGTTGACGTCGACCCGGGCCGTGGAGAGGACGAGGCACGCGGCCGGTGTGGTCTCCCCGCCCCGCCTGCCCGCGACGACCACGCAGTTCGCGGACTGTTCGAGCAGTTCCCGCCCGTAGTGCTGGACGAACACCGCGGTGTCGGCCCACTGGGGGTCGGTGTCCACGTACACGAGCTGCTCGGCGGGGACGCTGCCGGTCCAGTCCCGTATCGCGGCGGCGACGGGGGCGGTGAGCTCGTCGAGGCAGTCGGGGGCGGGGGTGGCCCGGTCGAAGTCTCCGATGGGTGCGCGCATGCGCCGCATGCTAACGGGGCCGCACCGGACAGAGGATCGGTGTTCCGGGGTGCGGACGGCCCTACTCCTCGTCCAGCTCGGCCAGCGCCAGCAGCTGTTCGGGCGTCACCCCGTCGGGCACCGGTACCGGCGCGGGGGTGCGCAGGGGCGGCTGCCACCCGGCCACGGGATCCCAGCTGCGCACCACACGCGCGGGGGCCCCGGCCACCACGGCGTGGTCGGGGACGGTCCCGCGGACCACGGCGCCGGCGGCCACCACGACGTTCCGGCCGATCCGCGCCCCGGGCAGGATGACGGCGCCCGTCCCTATCCAGCAGCCGGGCCCGATGGTCACCGGCTCCATGCGCGGCCACTGCTTGCCGATCGGCTGGTGCGGGTCGTCGTACGAGTGGTTCGTGGAGGTGACGTAGACGTACGGACCCACGTAGCAGTCGCTGCCGATGGTGACCGCCGTGTCGGCGATGACGTGGCTGCCGCGGCCGAGGACCACACCGTCGCCGATACGCAGGATGGGCGCGGGCCCGAGGTCGAGGTCGGGCATCAGCCCTGCGGTCAGCGTGACCTGTTCGCCGATGACGCAGTGCGCGCCGAGGTGGATCCAGGGCTCCCCGAAGACCGTGCCGAGCGGGAAGGCCAGCCGGGTGCCCTCGCCCAGCGCGCCGAAGCGGAACCGGCCGGGCCGGTCGGCGGTCACGGAACCCGTGCGCCGCACCCAGGCCCAGCCCGCGTGAACGGCCCGCTGGACGATGCGGCGCCGCCAGGACGAGAACGTGTTCTTGCGCTCGGGCACCCGCTCACCGTACTCACCAGCGGTGCCGCCCTTCCCACCGGGCGACTGTGATCTTCACCCCATGGCCCCGCGGCCGGGTGGGGGCGATGCCTTACGGTTCCGGTACCCCCGTACCCGAGGACACCAAGGAGCGGACGATGACGCACGAGGCCCTGATCGCGGGCGTGGCCGGCAAGGAGCCGGAGGTGGACGGGCAGGCGTTCACGGCTCCGGGGTCCGTGGTCGTCGGCGAGGTGCGCCTGCGTGCCGGGGCGAGCGTCTGGTACGGCGCCGTGCTGCGGGCGGAGGCCGAGCCGATCGTCGTGGGCGCGAACAGCAACGTGCAGGACAACTGCACCCTGCACACCGACCCCGGCTTCCCCGTCTCCGTCGGCGAGGGCGTCTCGATCGGGCACAACGCGGTGGTGCACGGCGCCACCGTCGAGGACGGCTGCCTGATCGGGATGGGGGCCACGGTCCTGAACGGCGCGGTGATCGGCGCCGGTTCGCTGGTCGCCGCGCAGGCGCTGGTGCCGCAGGGCATGCGGGTGCCGCCGGGCTCGCTGGTCGCGGGCGTCCCCGCGAAGGTCAGGCGGGAGCTGACCGCGGAGGAACGCGAGGACCTCGCGCTGAACGCGGCCCACTACGTGGAGCTGGCCGGGGCGCACCGCGAGGCGCTGGATCGCTGAGGGCCCGCCCCGTGTGCCCCGCGCCGTGTTCCCGGCCGGGCGGGGCTACTCGGCGGCCGGGACCGGCTCGGCCGTCGCCGGGGCCTCGGCCTGCGCCTTCTTCGCCTTGCGCTTGAGGATCAGCATCGAGGCGACGCCGAACAGCACCGCCGCCACCAGCCCCAGCCACGAGAAGCGCTTGAGCCAGGACTCGGCGACGACACCGACGTAGTAGATGACCGCGGTGGTGCCGCCCGCCCACAGGATGCCCCCGAGGACGTTGGCCGTCAGGAACTTCCAGTACGGCATCCGCAGCACGCCCGCGAGCGGTCCGGCGAAGATGCGCAGCAGGGCGACGAACCGGCCGAAGAAGACGGCCCACATGCCCCACTTCTCGAAGGACCGTTCGGCGGTCGCGATGTGGCCCTCGCTGAAGTGGCGGGGGAATCTCCCGCCCAGCCAGGCCAGCAGCGGGCGCCCGCCCTTGCGGCCGATGGCGTAGCCGATGGAGTCACCGATGATCGCGCCCGCGGTGGCGCACGCGCCGAGGACGACCGGGTTGATGTCGCCGTGCTGTGAGGCCAGCAGGGCGGAGGAGACCAGGACGATCTCACCGGGCAGCGGGATGCCCAGACTCTCCAGGCCGATGACCAGGCCCACCAACGCGTAGATACTCACCGCGGGCACCGTCTCGAGCCATTCCTGGACGTGCAACGCCGCTCCTTTCACGTTCGCCGGGCCCTGCGTCTCCCGGCGTGCGGCTCTCCGCGGGGGCGGGGAGCGCACGCCGGGCAGCCTACTCCCTACCGGGTGACCTCCCCGGTGGTGGTCAGCCTGAGGTCCCGCGAGGAGGCGCCGACCCACACGGTCCGCCGTCCGGTGCCGAGCACCCAGCCGTGGCGGCGCGGGTCCCAGCAGGACAGGGTCCGCCGCCGCACGGTCACCGTGACCCGGCGCCGCTCCCCCACCGCGAGGGACAGCCGCCGGTAGCCGCCCAGGACCCGTACGGCCTGGTCGAGCCGGAGGTCCGGGGAGCGGCCGACGTACACCTGCGGGACCGCGACGCCGTCCCGGTCGCCGGTGTTGCGCACGGTGAACCCCACGTCGAGCCCCTTGCGGGTCCACCGCGCCGACGGCTCCCCGTAGGAGAAGGAGGTGTACGACAGTCCGTGCCCGAACGGGAACAGGGGCCGGACGCCCGCCGCGTCGTACCAGCGGTGGCCGATGTGGACGCCCTCCGCGTACTCCACGGTGCCGTCCACCCCGGGGTAGCGGCGCGGGTTCCCGGCGACGGGATGGTGCGCGTCGTCCGCCGGGAAGGTCTGGGTGAGCCGGCCGCCCGGGTCGCAGTCGCCGAACAGGACGGCGGCGGTGGCGTCCCCGCCCTCCTGGCCCGGGTAGTACATCTGGAGCACGGCGGCGGTCCGCTCCAGCCACGGCATCGACACCGCGGACGAGGTGTTGAGCACGACGGTGGTGCGCTCGTTGACCGCGGTGACCGCCTCGACCAGTGCCTCCTGGTGGCCGGGGAGCGCGAGGCTCGTACGGTCCAGGCCCTCGGTGGCGTCCTCGTACGCGAAGAGGACGACGTGCTCCGCCTCCCGTGCCGCCCGCACGGCCCGGGCGACGTCCCGCGCGCGGGTGGCGCCGTCGGCGTACCGCAGCCGGAAGCGCAGCCCGTCGTCACCGCCCCCCGCGGTGACGCGCAGCCGGTGCGGGCCCTTCGTCACGGTGGCGGCGCCGCGGCACACGGCCAGTCCGTCGGGTGCGGCCGAACCCAGTCCGCCGGTGAAGAACTCCTGGTAGCCGGGGAGCTGCGGGAAGAGTTCGGAGCCGTCGAGCAGCACCTTCGGCCGCCGGGTGGGGTCCCCGTCGTAGTGGAGGACGAACGTCCAGGTGTCGTCCCGGTCCGCGGTGAGCGTCCCGTCGTACGTCCAGGTCTCCCCGGTGGCGACGCGCCGGTCCTCCAGCCGGACGGGCGGGGTGAGGGCGTCCGCGGGCAGCGCCTTGCCGAAGAGGTCCTCACCGAGCGCGTAGGTGACCCGCGCGCGGGCGCCCGCGCGCCGCCGGATCGCGTCGAGGGGGCTCGCGGCGTGGTCGGGCACGACATGGGCGCTGCCGCCGCCCCCGACGAAGGGGCGGGAGCCGGACGGCCCGATGACGGCGATGGAACCGGACCCGGAACCGATTCGTCCGGCCGGCAGGGGGAGCGTGCGGTGTTCGTTGCGCAGGAGGGTGGCCCCGGCCTCGGCGACCTCCCGCGCGAGGGCGGCGCCCGCGCGCGGGTCACGGACCGGGCGGGGCGGGCCACCGCGGCCGTCGAGCAGCCCGAAGCGGTCCAGGACGCCGAGGACCCGGCGCACGGCCCGGTCGACGTACCGCTCGGGAACGTCGCCGTCCCGGACGGCCCGCTCCAGGGCGGCGCCGAAGTACCGGCCGTCGGGCATCTCCATGTCGAGGCCCGCGGTGAGCGCGGCGACGGTGCTGTGCGCGGCGGACCAGTCGGTCATCACCCAGCCCTGGAAGCCCCATCCGCCCCGCAGGACCTCGGTGAGCAGTTCCCCGTTCTCGCAGGCGTGGACGCCGTTGACCTTGTTGTACGCGCCCATCACGGCCCCCGCGCCGGCGGCGACGGCCGCTTCGAAGCCGCGCAGTTCGACCTCGTGCAGCGGCTGCTCGCCGATCCGGACGTCGACCGTCTCGCGGCCCGACTCCTGGTTGTTCAGCGCGAAGTGCTTGACCGTCGCGACCAGCCCCTCCTCCTGGATGCCGCGGATCTCGGCCGCGACCAGGTCGGCGGAGAGCAGCGGGTCCTCGCCGAAGGTCTCGAAGTTGCGGCCCGCGTACGGGGTGCGGACGAGGTTCACCATCGGTGACAGGAGGACGTCCTGGCCGAGCGCGCGGCCCTCGCGGCCGATGACCCGGCCGTAGCGGCGGGCGAGGTCGGGGTCGAAGGCGGAGGCGAGCAGCACCGGGGCGGGCAGGGCCGTGGCGGGCCGGGTCACGCGCACCCCGGCGGGGCCGTCGGCCAGCCGGAGCGGGGGGATGCCGAGGCGGGGCACCCCGGGCACGTACCCGGCCTGGCCGAGCGGGTGGGGATCGGTGGCGCCGTGCAGGAGGGAGATCTTCTCGTCGAGGGTGAGGCGGGCCAGGAGCCGTTCGACACGGCGGTTCGCGGCGCGGGCCGGTCCGGTGGCGACGACCGCCGTGACGACCGCGACGGCTCCGCCGAGCAGACGCAGTGCCGCACGCCGTGACACGAGGGGTGCGGGCGGGGACGCGGGGCCGGGCCGGAGGCGGGGGCCGTGATCGGACATGGCCACACTCTGCTGCACCGGCCGCCCGCGTGCCGTCGGACACCACCGGTGCCGCACGAAAGCGTGACGTCAGCCGCCTGGCCGCAGCGTCCACACCACCGTCATCTCACCGGTGACGGCACCGTCACCGCGCCGGATGGCGACGGAGACGGGGAACTCCGGGCGTCCCCCGGCGTCCAGTTCGGCGATGACCTCGGCGGCGGGACGGCCGAGCGTCGCGGTCGCCGTGACGGGTCCCCTGGCCAGCTTCCGGTACGCGATCTCGGCGCTGACCGCGAGCGGTACGGCCCGGGAGAGCTGCTCCCCGAAGGCCGCGAGCACGATGGCCCCGCTCGCCGACTCCCCCAGCGTGAACATGGCGCCGGCGTGCGGGCCGCCGACGTGGTTGTGGTACTCGCTCTGGTCCGGCAGCGTCACCACGGCCGTCTCGGGCGTGGTCTCGGAGAACTGCAGGTTCAGCGTCCTGGCCATCGGCACCGTGGCGGCGAGCATCTCGCCGATCGACTTCTGGTTCGCGCTCATGCAGCGGAGGTTACCCGCGAGTAGCCGCGCGTGGCCAGAGTCGGTGGGGCCGATGTGGCGGCGCGGGGGGCGGATCCGGCCACGCACTGGCGCACGTCGGACAAACGGTTTGGCACTTGGCGCTCCCGACCGGGACAGTGTGCCGGTGACCTCAGCCGCCGACTCCCGACGCGCCCATCGCCCCGCCCCGTCGGGCCGCAACCACACCCTGCTCACCACCGCCTCCGTCGTGACCAGCCTGGGCAGCCACGGCGCCCTGATCGCGGCGTCGTTCGCCGTCCTGGAGACGGGCGGCGACGGCGGGGACGTCGGTCTGGTGGCGGCGGCGCGGACGCTGCCGCTGGTGCTGTTCCTGCTGATCGGCGGCGCGATCGCGGACCGGCTGCCCCGGCACCGGGTGATGGTCGCGGCGAACGCGCTCAACTGCTCGTCCCAGGGCCTCTTCGCGGTGCTCGTGCTCGCCGGGGAGCCCCAGGTGTGGCAGATGATGCTGCTGTCCGCCCTCGGCGGCACCGGACAGGCCTTCTTCGGCCCGGCGGCCGAGGGCATGCTGCTCTCCTCGGTCACCGCGGAGCAGGCGGGGCGCGCCTTCGCGCTGTTCCGCTTCGCGACGCAGGGCGCGACGATGACCGGCGCGGCGATCGGCGGCGCGCTGGTCGCCGTGATCGGGCCGGGCTGGGTGCTCGCCCTGGACGCCGTCGCGTTCGCGGTCGCCGGAGCGCTGCGCGCCTTCCTCGACGTCAGTCACATCCCGCCGCGCGAGCCGGGCCGGGGCATGTTCAGCGACCTGCGGGACGGCTGGCGGGAGTTCACCGGACGGACCTGGCTGTGGGCGATCGTCGTCCAGTTCTCGCTGGTGAACGCGGTCGTCGTGGCCGCCGACGCGGTGTACGGGCCCCAGGTCGCCCGGGACCACCTCGGCGGGGCGGCCGCGTGGGGCCTGGCGCTCGGCCTGTACGCGGCGGGCAACGCGGCCGGGGCGCTGCTGATGATGCGCTGGCGGCCGCGCCGGATGCTCCTGGTGGGCGTGGTGTGCGTGTTCCCGTTCGCGCTGCCGTCCGCCGCGCTCGCCGTGCCGGTGCCGCTGTCCCTGCTGTGCGTGGCGATGTTCGTGAGCGGGGTGTCCATCGAGGTGTTCGGCGTCTCCTGGATGACCGCGCTGCACCAGGAGATACCCGAGGAGAAGCTCTCCCGCGTCTCCGCGTACGACTGGATCGGCTCGGTGTCGCTGGTGCCGCTGGCCTCGGCGCTGGCGGGCCCCGCGGAGAGCTCCTTCGGGCGCCCGGCGGCTCTGTGGGGCTGCGCCGCGCTGGTCGTGCTGGCCACCGCGGCGGTGCTGTGCGTGCGGGACGTACGGGATCTGACGCGGCGTACGAGGCCCGTGACGACGGAGAGGCCGGTCGTCGCGCCGGAGGCCGCCGCCGGACCCGCCGCCACCGGTCCGACGGCCGGCGGCTAGCGTACGCCGACCGGGCCCGCTCACCGTGACTCGTCGCGGTCGCGGGCGGTGTCCGGGACCGGCGGGAGCCGCGGTACCGCGTCGTGCAGCCGCCGGGTGGCGGGGTGCAGGGACGTACGGAACACCTCGGCCAGGGGGCCCCTCTCCACGACCCGGCCGTGCTCCAGGACGACCACGTGCCGGCAGAACCCCTCCACGACCGGCAGATCGTGCGAGATCAGCAGGCAGGAGAGCCGGTGCTCGGCGCGCAGCCTGCCGAGCAGCCCCAGGATGCGCGTCTGCACGGTCGTGTCGAGCGCGCTGGTCGGCTCGTCGAGGACGAGGAAGCGCGGGCGTACGGCGAGGGCGCGGGCGATCGCCACCCGCTGGCGCTGCCCGCCGGAGAGCTGGTGCGGGAAGCGCGCGGCGTGCTCGGCGGACAGCCCCACGTCGGCCAGCAGCGCGACGGCACGCGCCCGCTCGGCGCCGCGCTCCACCAGCCGGTGGGCCCGCAGCACTTCCGCGATCGCCGTGCCCGCCCGCATCCGCGGGTCGAGGGCGCCCTCGGTGTCCTGCACCACGATCTGGACCGCGCGGCGGAAGGAACGTGACCGCTGCATCGAGGCGATGTCCTCCCCGTCGAAGAGGACCGTGCCGCGCGTGGGTGCCGTCAGTCCCAGCAGGCACCGGGCCAGCGTGGTCTTGCCCGACCCGCTCTCGCCGATCACGCCGAGGCCGTACGGCCCCTCGGGCAGCGTCAGGCTCACCCGGTCGAGTGCCGTGGTGGAGCCGTGCACCACGGTCAGTCCGCGCGCCTCAAGCACCGGCAGCCCCTCCGTCCCGCCCTCCGCCCGGCCCCGTGACCGGCCGGGGCGCCGCCGCCAGCAGCCGCCGGGTGCAGGCGGCACGCGGCGCGGTGACCAGGTCCGCGGCGGGGCGGTCCTCGGCCACCCGCCCCCCGTGCAGCACCGCGATGCGGTCGCACAGCCCGGCCAGCAGGGCCAGGTCGTGGCTGACGAACAGCAGGGCCGTGCCGTGCGCGGCGCGCAGCTCCGCCAGCAGCGCGCAGATCCGTGCCTGGGCCGTGACGTCCAGCGAGCTGGTCGGTTCGTCGGCGACGAGCAGCCGTACCCCGAGGGCCGAGGCCAGCGCGATCGCGGTCCGCTGGAGCTGGCCCCCCGAGAGCTGGTGCGGGAAGCGGGAGAGGTACGCGGCGGGCAGGCCGGCCCGCTCCATCCCGGCGGCGGCCCGCAGCCGCGCCTGTGCGCGCGTGCACCCGTGCAGCCGCAGCGCGCGCAGCACGGTCGTGCCGACCGGCAGCACCGGGCTGAAGGCGGCGGCCGGGTTCTGCGGGACCAGCGCCATGACGGAGCCGCGCAGCCGGCGCAGCCGCCGCTCCGGCATGCCCACCAGTTCCTCGCCGGCCAGCCGGATGGAGCCGGTCACCCGGGCGCCCGCGTGGCGGGTCAGTCCCAGCACCGTCAGCCCGGTCGTCGTCTTGCCCGCGCCGCTCTCCCCCGCGACGCCGAGGAACTCGCGCTCGCGCAGCACCAGTTCGCCGATGCGCAGCACCGGCTCCGCACCGAAGTCGACCGTCACGTCGCGCAGTTCCAGGAGGGGGGCGTCGTTCATGGCCGCACCCGTGGGGCGTGCCGCGGGTCGAGACGGTCCCGCAGCACGTCGCCGAGCAGGAAGAAGAGTGCCGCGACCAGCATGATGGCCAGGCCCGGGAAGGTGCCGATCCACCACTGGGTGGCGAAGTAGTCCTGCGACCGGTCCACCATCAGGCCCCAGTCGGGGGTGGGCGGCTGCGGGCCGAGACCGAGGAAGGAGAGCGCGGAGGTGACGAGCAGCACCCCGCCGACGTCGGTCGACGCCTGCACCAGCAGCGGGGTCGAGGCGTTGGGCAGGACGTGGCGGAGCAGGATCCGGCCGTGGCCGAGCCCGAGCGTCCGGCACGCCTCGGTGTACGGGCGGCCGGCGACCGAGGCGGTCTCGCCGCGCACCAGCCGGGCGTACCACGGCCACCAGGTCACGATCAGCGCGACGGTCAGCCCCGCCGTGCCGGCCGTCAGCACCGTGGCGAGGGCCAGGGCCAGCAGCAGGGCGGGCACGGCCAGGAAGACGTCGGTCACCCGCATGAGCGTCTCGTCGATCCACCCGCCGAAGTAACCGGCCACCAACCCCACCGCGGTGCCCACGAACAGCGAGACCGCCACCACGGTCACCGCGACGACCGGGCCGACGCGCGCGCCGTACAGCACCCGGGAGAACACGTCGCGGCCCAGGTCGTCGGTGCCGAACCAGTGGGCCGCGGAGGGCGGGCGCAGCATCCGGGCGGTGTCGGTGGCGCCGGTGGCGTCCGCCGGGTACGGGGCGAGGACGGGGGCGAGCAGGGCGACGGCGACGAGGAGCGCCACGCCGGTGACGGCGAGGAGCCGCGCCGTCCGGCCGCTCCGGGTGCCGTGGGTCATCGCCGCCCCCTCACCGCAGGCCGATGCGCGGGTCGAGGGCCGCCTGCGCCAGGTCGACGGCCAGGTTCGCGGCCAGGTAGAGCAGCGCGACCAGGAGGGTCACCCCGACGACGGCCGGTACGTCGAGGGACCGCACCGCCTCGGCCGCGTACCGGCCGAGCCCCGGGTAGTCGAACACCTCTTCCACGAGGAAGGTGTTGACCAGCGCGTACCCGAAGATCAGCGCGTTGAGCTGCAGGACCGGGTTCCAGGTGAGCCGCAGGGCGAAGCGGCCGAGGACGGCCCGCTCGGGGAAGCCGAGGGAGCGCGCCATCTGGATGTGGGGCTCGCCGGCCGCGTCCAGGAGGCTCGCGCGCACCAGGCGGGCGACGACGGCCGCCGGGTAGGAGGCCACGACGAGGGCCGGCAGGAGCAGGTGGTCGAAGAGGTCGGCGGCCGCCGCCCCGTTGCCGGTGAGGACGGCGTCGAGGAGGGGCAGTCCGGTGACGGTGGTCACCGGGTGCGCGGCGAGCACCTGCCGGTCGCCGCTGCCGGCGATCGGCAGCAGGCCGAGCCGGCTCGCGAAGAGCGTCTGCAGCAGGAGGGCCAGCCAGAAGGTCGGTATCGAGGCGCTCAGCAGCGCACCGGACCGCACGAGCGTGTCGGGGGCCCTGCCGTACCACCGCGCGGCGACCAGCCCCGCGGGAACGCCCACGGCCAGCCCGACGGCCAGTCCGGCGAGCACCATCTGCAAGGTGCCCGGCAGCAGCGCGAGCAGATCGGCGAGTACGGGGCGGTGGGTGCGCACCGACAGGCCCCAGTCGCCGCGCAGCACCCCGGTCACGTACGAGGCGATCTGCGCGGTGACCGGGCGGTCAAGCCCCAGTTCGACGCGGACCCGCGCCCGTTCCGCGGCCGAGGCCCGGGGTCCCGCCCAGACTCCGGCCGGGTCGCTGGGCACCGCCCGCGCGAGCAGGAACGTCAGCACCACCACGCCGAGGGCGACCAGAACCGCCAGCCCCGAACGGCGGGCCGCGTAACGGATCATGTGCGCCCCCGTGCTCCCGGGTCAGCGGCGGGTGAGGTCGTGGACGAACACGACGTTGGCGTAGGCCGGGTTGTCGACGAAGCCCTGGACGTCGCTGCTCAGCACCCGCCGGTACACGTTGGTGCCGAGGCAGAGCACCGGGGCGTCCCTGATCAGGATCTCCTGCATCGTGCGGTAGGTCCGCACGGCCGCGTCCGGGTCCGTGGCCGTCTGCGCGCTCACTCCGTCGATGAGCCGGTCCAGTTTCGGGTTCGCGTAGTAGGCGAGGTTGTAGGAGATCTCCTTCTCGGTGCGGAACACGTTGCGGAAGTACGACAGCGGCTCGGGGTCGTCGGGCCACCACCACATGACGAAGATGTCCTGCCGGTCGTCCGGGTCCTTCTTCTTGGCGAGCGGCCACTGCGCCGACGACCAGGTCAGTCCCTTGACCTCGAGGTCGATGCCGAACGGACGCAACTGTGCCTTCATCACGTCGCCGACGGTGCTGATGGTGCCGTAGCCCGCGGGGTAGGTCATCTGCAGTTCGACGGTGCGGCCGCTGCCCGGGCCGTACCCGGCCGCCTTCAGCAGCCTCCGGGCGAGGGCGGGGTCGCCCGGCAGGTCCAGGGTGGTGGTGTGGGCGAACATGCCCTGCGGGATGAGGCCGTCGGTGGCCACGAGCGCGCCCCTGCTCGCCGTGATGATCTCCTCGTGGTCGAGTGCGTTGGCGACCGCCCGGCGCACCCGTACGTCGTCCAGCGGCTTCTTCTCGGTGTTCATCAGGCCGATCAGGGTCTCCCAGGAGGGCCGTTCGTGGACGGTGAGGTTCGGCCGGCCGCGCAGCGTGTCAAGGAGCTGCGGCGGTATGTCACCGACGTAGGTCCCCTCTCCCGCGCTCATGAGCTGGGCCGCCGTGGACGACTGCGGCACCGCCCGGAAGAGCACTTTCTTGTAGCGGTTGCCGTGCCACCCGCCCCAGTAGTCCTCGAACGCGGTCAGTTCGACCTCGTTCTCGCTGCCCGGCTTCCACGAGTCGACCTGGTAGGGGCCGGTGCCGCGGCTGGTGGCCCGGTAGAACTCCGCGTCGTCGGTGCCTTGGGGGACCTCGTAGACGAAGGCCGCGTAGGCGGCGGAGGCGATGACGTCCAGCGGGGCCGGGCGGGACAGCTCGAAGCGGACCTGCCGCGTCCCGACCGGGGTGATCCGCTCCACCGGGTCCCACACGTAGGAGGCGCTGGCCTTCAGCCTCATGGTGCGTTCGACCGCCGCCTTCACCGCCGCGGGGGTCAGCGGGTGCCCGGAGTGGAACCGCACGTCGTCCCGCAGGGTGAACGTCCAGGTCCGGCGGTCCTTCGACGAGGTCCACCGGGTCGCGAGCACCCCTTCGGTCCGGCCGGTGTCGGCGTCGTACCGGGTGAGGGTCTCGTACGTGTTCGACAGGGCGACGACCTCGTCGGAGTAGGAGCGCGCCGGGTCCCACTCGGTCACCAGCCCCGTGCCCGCCAGGTACACGAAGGTGTCGTCGTGGCCGGCCGTCCGGTCCGCGCCGCCGGAACAGCCGCCCGCCAGGAGCGCCAGTGCCGCGGCGACGGCGGCTACGGCGGCCGGGAGTCCCGGGCGGTACCGGGGGCGGGACGAGGACCGGGAGGAAGGACCGGGGAAAGACTGTTCGGACATGGCCGAGCCCTCCGGGGACGGATCCTGCCAGCCTGGCACGCGCAACGGCGGACCGGCAGCCGTCTTCGAGCTGTTCTGTGCCCCGGCCGGTGGTGCCGTGGGGTGCGTACCGCCCCCCGCGCCTCAGCCGATGCCGAAGGCCCCGTCGGGCGGCTCCGGCGACGGTACGGCGTCCTCGTCACGCACCGGCCGGGCGTCACCGACCAGGCCGCGCAGCGCCGCACCGTGCGCGACGCGTGCCGGGAAGGCGTCGGCGGCCGTGCGGCGGGCCAGCGCCGTGGTGTCCAGCGGGTGGTGGGCGGCGAGGAGCACGGCGTTGCCGAAGCGCCGGCCGCGCAGCACACCCGGCTCGGCGACCAGCACCAGCTCGGCGAAGACGGTGGCCAGCGTGGCCAGCTGGGAGCGGAGGAAGGCGAAGGGCGCGGCGTCGGCGAGGTTGGCGAGATATACCCCGTCACCGCGCAGGACACGGGCGGCGGCGCGCGCGTACGCCACCGTCGTCAGGTGCGCCGGGACGCGGGAGCCGCCGAACACGTCCGCGATCAGGACGTCGGCGGAGCCGGCCGGCGCCGCTTCGAGCCAGGCCCGGGCGTCGGCGCCGTGCAGGGTGATCGGCGCCCCGTCCGGCAGCGGCAGGTGCTCGGTGACCAGCGCGAGGAGGCCGCGGTCGGCGTCCACGACCTCCTGGCGGGAGCCGGGCCGGGTGGCCTCCACGTAGCGCGGCAGGGTGAGCGCGCCCCCGCCGAGGTGCAGCACGTCGAGCGGCCGCCCGGGCTCGGCCACCGTGTCCAGCGCGTGCCCGAGCCGACGCGCGTACTCGAACTCCAGGTGGGTCGGCTCGTCGAGGTCGACGTACGACTGCGGCGCCCCGTCGACCGTCAGCAGCCAGGCGCGCTCCCGGTCGACGTCCGGCATGAGCTTGGCGGTGCCGTGGTCGGTGGTCCGGGTGACGGGTATGGGCTCGTTCACGGGACCCATTGTGCCGCCGGGCCGCGCGGTGCCGGGTGCCCGCCTGTGCGGGCCCCC
>NZ_JAVRHI010000239.1:0-6850 GCF_034105845.1 Streptomyces sp. CRN 30
GGCCCGGCGCACGAGCGGGGCGCCGGGCCGCCTGATGATCCCGGTGGGCGATACTGGGTTCGAACCAGTGACCTCTTCGGTGTGAACGAAGCGCTCTCCCACTGAGCTAATCGCCCGGGTGCGGAAGAAACATTACCGCATGTCAGGGAGTGACTGTGACCAGCCGACGGGCACCGCGGCGGGAAGCCCGGCGGACGGGGCCCCGCCCCGCCCCGTCAGCTCACCCGCGACTCACTGGTCCTCGATCTTCCACGGCATCACGAGGCCGAACTTCCACAGGTAGAAGCCGCCGATCGCCGCGATGATCACCAGACCGATCGCCGTGAGAACGATGTTGCGGCGCCGCACCTTCGGGTCGAGCGCCCGCTGTGCCGCCTCGGTCACTTTCCGCTTCGTCCAGCGCAGCACCAGCTGGGCCCAGACGAACTCGGTGGCCCAGATCGCCATGCCGCCGAAGATCACGACCCAGCCCGGTCCGGGCAACGGCAGCATGATGATGCCGGCGACGACGACCGCGAGTCCGACGACGAAGACGCCGACCTGCCAGCTCGCGTGCAGCATGCGGCGCGCCTTGACGAAGTCGGGCGCCCGCGAGCCGAGACCCCGCGCGTCGTCCGCTCCGTCCGCCCCGCCCTTCTTCGCCCCGTCCGCCGCCACGGCTACCTCGCCCAGCTCGCTACTCCCCGTGTTCATACGGCCAAACCCTACCGGAGCCGATCGAGTCACCGGAATGGCCGCACCTCGACCGCGATTCATGGGCCAGAAGAGGTACGTAAAGGCACGCAAAACACTCAGAGGGGTTTACAACGGCACCGTAGGTGGCATGTCGATTTCGCCGACGTGCGAATCCCCGAGCGCACACTGAGCGAAAGGCCCTGGCGCTTATGAACACCACGGTCAGCTGCGAGCTGCACCTGCGCCTCGTTGTGTCGAGCGAGTCCTCCCTGCCTGTCCCCGCAGGCCTGCGGTACGACACGGCCGACCCCTACGCCGTGCACGCCACCTTCCACACCGGAGCCGAGGAGACCGTCGAGTGGGTGTTCGCCCGCGACCTCCTCGCCGAGGGGCTGCACCGCCCCACCGGTACCGGCGACGTCCGCGTCTGGCCGTCGCGCAGCCACGGTCAGGGCGTCGTGTGCATCGCCCTGAGCTCTCCGGAGGGCGAGGCGCTGCTGGAGGCCCCGGCGCGGGCCCTGGAGTCCTTCCTGAAGCGCACCGACGCCGCCGTGCCGCCCGGCACGGAACACCGGCACTTCGACCTCGATCAGGAGCTCTCGCACATCCTGGCGGAGAGCTAGGGCGAGACCCCGCCATACCGCCCGCGCCGTCGACTCGGGGTGACGGACCGGGCCGGGACAACCGCATAACGGCACACACACCGGCGTCGCCGCCGCGGTCCGCCGCGGGGCGGCGCCGGTGTGCTCCGGCGCCCCTCGCCGCCCCCGCCACGGCCCGCTCCCCCGCTTCCGGGAACCGGGGCCGGTACGCCGGACGCGGATGCCACTACCATCGGCCAGCATCGGCGGGCGCCCGCCCGTGTCCAGGCCAGGGAGCGAAACGTGCTGATCACCCACGACACCCGGTGCGCCCTCGACACCGTGGTGGATCTGGTGAACACCGCACCGGAGGACGAGTCGACGGCGGACGGGCTGCCGGACGTCGCCGCCCTCACCGATTTCGTACGCAACCACGAGATCAGTGACGTCGGAGCGCTCTCGGAGTTCGATCTCTCCGCGGTGCGCAAGGTCCGCGGCCGGTTCGCGTCCGTCTTCGCCGCTCCCGAGGTGCGGGGAGCCGCGAACGTGATCAACGAGCTGGTCGCCGCCGCGGGCACCACCCCCCGCCTCACCGACCACGACGGCTACGACTGGCACGTGCACTACTTCGCCCCCGGTGCCTCCGTCGCCGACCACCTGGCGGCCGACTGCGGGATGGCGCTGGCGTTCTTCGTGGTCGCCGGGGAGCAGGAGCGGCTGCGGCGCTGTGAGGCGCCCGACTGCCGGCGTGCCTTCGTCGACCTCTCGCGCAACCGCTCGCGGCGCTACTGCGACAGCCGCACCTGCGGCAACCGGCTGCACGTCGCCGCGTACCGGGCCCGGCGCAAGGAGGCCGCGGGCTGAGACGCCGGGCTGAGACGCCGGGCCGATGATGTCCGACGCGTCCCCGGCGGGTGGCGCCGGGGAACGCGGGTACGGCTCAAAGCAACAGCAGGTCGTGCAGCGAAGCCATGAGCAGCAGACACCCGATCACCGCAAGGAAGATCATCAGCGGTGGCTGGGAAAGGGCGAAGAGGCAGCCGCGGGGCTCTTGCGGCCCGGTCGCGGTATCGCTCTCTGTGTTGTCCAGCTGTGTCGTGTCCAGCATCTCTCGGGCGATGATGACGCAGTTCACGCCCGTGCGCGATCAACACGCCAGCAAGCCATCCGAGTTCGCCGTTATCCACGACCTTCGGGCCGAGTTGTGATCACTTTCGTCAGATGCCGTGCTTCTTCAGGATCGCCTCGATGTCGCTGAAGTCGTCCTCCGCGCGGGGCTTGCCGGCGGGGCGGGCCGCCGCCGGGCGCGGGGCCGGGGCACCGGCACCCAGCGAGGGCGCCGAGGCGTCCGGGGCCACGGCGCTCCGCCGGGCCTCGGCACGGGCCGCCCTGCGCTCCTTACGGGTGCCGCCGCGGCGGCGCTCGACGGTGCGCGTGACCATGAACAGCAGCCAGGCCACACCCAGCAGCGCGAAGCCCGCCCAGGCCGTCGGGCTGAAGGCGGTGTCGGCGATCCACTCGACGACGCCGGTCATCACCAGGGCGACCGGTATCAGCGCGTACGCGGCCGTGCGGACCGCGGCCAGGAAGCGCCTGCGGTACGCGGTGACCGCCGCGATGCCCAGGCCGGCCGCGGACACGGCGGAACAGACGGTCTCGGCAATCATCCGGTCCTCCAGGCTGGGCCGCACCGGTCGGGCGGCGTGGGCTTTCGTCCCTTCCATCCTGCACCGTCCCCACCCTGTGCGGCCATGCTCCGGCCCGACATCAGGGACATCTCCGGGTCGGCTCGGGGTCGGCTCCTCCTCAGGTACGGGTGCGGGACGCGGGCCTGGGAGACTGGTCACATGAGTGACTCCTCCCCCGCCCGTCCCGCCGCGCCCGTCCTCGACGTCTGGTGCGAGCTGCAGTGCCCGGACTGCCGGACCGCCCTCGACGACGTCCGCGCGCTGCGCGCCCGCTACGGCGACCGGCTTCAGGTGCGGCTGCGGCACTTCCCGCTGGCCAAGCACAAGCACGCCTTCGCCGCGGCGCAGGCCGCCGAGGAGGCCGTCGCGCAGGGCACGGACTGGCCGTACGCCGAGGCGGTGCTCGGCCGGCTCGACGAGCTGGACCGGCGGGGCGAGGCGCTCCTGATCGACGTGGCGCGGGAACTGGGGCTGGACGCGGAGGAGTTCGACACCGCGCTGATCGACGGCCGGCACATCCTGATCGTCGACGCCGACGAGGCCGAGGGCAAGGCGATCGGCGTCACCGGCACCCCGACGTACGTCATCGGCGGTGAGCGGCTCGACGGCGGCAAGAGCCAGGAGGGACTGCGGACGCGGATCGAGGAGATCGCCGACCGGCTGCTGGCCGAGCCGCAGGACTGACCGCGTCCCCTACAGCAGCGCCTTGTGGAACCCGTGCCGCGTCGTCCGGTAGCCGAGCGACGCGTAGAGCCGCTCGGCCGGCGTGTTGCCGGCGAAGACGTTGAGGCCGATGAGACGCCGGCCGGCGGCGACGGCCTGGCTCTCCGCGAGGCGCATCAGGGTGCGCCCGTGGCCCCGGCCCCGGTGGTCCGCCTCGACCTCGACGTCGAAGACGAACGCCTCGTCCTCCCGGAGCGCCAGCCACAGGAGGCCGACCCGTTCGCCGTCGTGCTCGACCACGCTGATCAGCGTGGACTCGGTGTCGAGTCCCCGCGGGAGGAGGATCTCGTGGTCGCGCCGGGCCTTGGCGCGGGCCACGTCCGCGGGGATGCCCCGCTCGGCCCAGGTCCGCGCGTACTCCTCGCGGGCGCGCGGCTCCCAGACGTCGAACTCGTCCCGGGTCATGGGCCGGGCCCGGCTGCCCGCGGGCAGCGGCGGCGGGGTGTCGCCGAGCCGCTTGCGCATGCCGCGGTTGACGGGGACGTAGCCGAGAACCTCGACGAGCCGCAGGGCGGCCTCGGCGTCCGCGGGGACCGTCGTGGAGATCTGCCGGCAGCCCCAGCCGCGGGCGACCTCCTCGGCGGCGAGGGCGGCGACCGTGGCCCGGCCGCGCCGGCGGTCGCCCTCGTCGACGCGCAGGTCACGGACGACGGCCACCGCGTCGCCGAAGGCGGCGGAGGTACCGAGGCGCAGGACGCCGACGGGCCGGCTGTTCACACACACCTGGTAACGGCGCGAACGCGTACCGTCGGCCGCGCGCTGGAGCGGCTCGGTCGGCCGCAGGGTCGTGGTCATCAAGGTGGTTCTACCCACCGGGAGCCGCCGACGCAGCCGATTATCGGGTCCGTCGGGGATTCGGCACCCCGGTCAGGGGTCGAGGCCGGGGGGCGAGGTCAGGGGTCGAGGTCGTCCGCCGCCCGCTCCGTGAAGACGCGCAGGGCCTTGGCGGTCACCGGGCCCGGCGCGCCCGGAAGTTCCCGGCCGTCGACCCGGTGCACGGCCTGGACGTCGCGGAGCGTGGAGGTCAGGAAGATCTCGTCGGCCCGCTCCAGGACGTCCAGCGGGAGGTCCGTCTCCCGGGCGCCGGTCCATTCGACGGTCAGCGCCCGGGTGATGCCCGGCAGACAGCCGGAGGCGACCGGCGGGGTGTGGATCTCGCCGTCGAGGACGACGAAGACGTTGGACCCGGTGCCCTCGCACAGCCGGTCCGCCGTGTTGCCGAACAGCGCCTCGGTGGCGCCGTGTTCGCGGGCACGGGCGAGGGCGACGACGTTCTCGGCGTACGAGGTGGTCTTCAGGCCCGTGAGCGCGCCGCGCTCGTTGCGGGTCCACGGGACGGTGATCACGGCGGTGGTGTCGGGGCGCCGGGCCGTCGGGCCGAGGGCGACCATCAGCGTCGGTCCGTGCGCGCCGCGGTCGGAGCCGAGCGGCCCGTGGCCCCCGGTACAGGTGATCCGCAGGCGGCCCAGGGGCATCGGGTTCGCCGCCAGGACGGCCGCGCAGGCGCGGCGCACCTCGTCGGGGTCGGGTTCCGGCAGGCCGAGGCCGCGGGCCGAGCGGGCCAGCCGGTCCAGGTGGCGGGTCAGGGCGAAGGGCCGGCCGTCCACCGCCTTCAGCGTCTCGAAGATGCCGTCGCCCACGGTCAGGCCGTGGTCGAAGGCGGAGACCCGCGCGGTCTCGGCGTCCCGCAGCCCGCCGTCCAGCCAGATCCTCACGACCCTGCTCCCTCCTCGATCGCCCGGTACGACCCCGACGCTACCGCGAGCAGCCTGGACGCCTTCAGCTCCGTCTCCCGCCACTCCCGCTCCGGGTCCGAGCCCCAGGTGATCCCGGCGCCGGTGCCGAACTTCAGCAGCCCTTCGGCCCGGTCGATCCAGAAGGTGCGGATGCCGACGGCCAGCTCGCCGGTACCGCGGTCGGCGTCGACCCAGCCGATGCCGCCGCAGTACGGGCCACGGCCTGCCGGTTCCAGCGCGTCGATGATCCTGAGGGCGCTCGACTTGGGGGCGCCGGTGACGGAGCCGGGCGGGAAGGCCGCGGCGAACAGGTCCGGCCAGCCGGCCCCCGCCCGCAGCTCGCCCCGCACGGTCGAGACGAGGTGGACCAGGCCCGGGTGCTTCTCCACCGCGCAGAGGTCGGGGACGGTGACGCTGCCGGTCTCGCAGACGCGCCCGATGTCGTTGCGGACCAGGTCCACGATCATCACGTTCTCGGCGTGGTCCTTCTCCAGGAGGTCCGCCTCGGTGCGTCCGGTGCCCTTGATCGGCCCCGACTCCACGGTCCGCCCGGCGCGGCGCAGGAACAGCTCCGGGGAGGCGCCGGCGATCTCGACACCGTGCCGGGGCAGCCTGATCGTCCCGGCGTACGGCGCCGGGTTGCCGCGGGCGAGCAGGGAGGTGAGGGCGTCCACGTCGGCGCCGGGCGGGACGGGCGCGGACAGTATCCGGCAGAGGTTGGCCTGGTAGACCTCGCCGGCCTCGATGTGGGCGCGTATCCGGCGTACGGCCGCCGTGTACGCGCCGTGGTCGAGGGAGGTCTCCCAGTCGCCGACGGCCGGGCCCCGCCACCGTCCCGGCCGGGGGGCGGGGACCGGCGCGCTGCGGACGTCCGCGAAGCGGGCGCAGGTCAGACGCCCCTCGAACTCCGCGCAGACGGCCCAGAACCCGGCCGATTCGAGGGCCGCGGGATCGGAGGTGACATCGAGCAGACCCGTGGCGAGACGGTCGCCGAAGCGGGCGAGGGGTGGGAGATCGGACACGCGGCCGAGTCTAGGCGGGTGGCCGCGAGGTGGCCCGAACGTGTCCTTCCGGAGGCCCTGACCAGGTACGGCGTCGGATGCGGCGCAGCACGCTGCGCAAACGCGTTTTTGTGCTGGCCCCGGAATCCGCTAGAGTTCAACACGTCGCCGGGACGCGCAAGCGGGCCGGAAACGACAAGCGGACGTAGCTCAGTTGGTAGAGCGCAACCTTGCCAAGGTTGAGGTCGCCAGTTCGAACCTGGTCGTCCGCTCGCAGGAAACGCGGGGATCTTCCCGGACCCCGTACTCCTGGTGGAGTGGCCGAGAGGCGAGGCAACGGCCTGCAAAGCCGTCTACACGGGTTCAAATCCCGTCTCCACCTCCAAGGACGATTAGCTCAGCGGGAGAGCGCTTCCCTGACACGGAAGAGGTCACTGGTTCAATCC
>NZ_JAVRHI010000240.1:0-17141 GCF_034105845.1 Streptomyces sp. CRN 30
GGCCGGTGCGGCCGGCGGGAGGGGTGTGCCGGGCGCCGGGTCCGACGGCGCCCGGCACGCTCCGCGGGCCGGGTCCCGTACGGGTCCGTCGCGGCGCGGCGCCCCGTACGGTCAGTCCCGTACCTCGGCCTTCTCCGGCTCCGCGTTCACCGGGCCGGGCTGCGGCGACGACGCCGAGGCGCGGCGCGCGGCGATCCGGGCCGCGATGGGCTGGGTGTAGCGGGCGGTGAGCGGGCCGAGGATGACCAGGATGAGGACGTACGCGGTGGCCAGCGGGCCCAGCGACGGCTCGATGCCGGCCGAGACGGCGAGTCCGGCGATGACGATCGAGAACTCGCCGCGCGCCACCAGCGTGCCACCGGCCCGCCAGCGCCCCTTCTCGCCGACGCCGGCGCGCTTCGCGGCCCAGTACCCGGTGGCGATCTTGGTGGCGGCCGTGACCACGGCGAGGACGAGGGCCGGCAGCAGGACCGGGGGAATGCTGGCGGGGTCGGTGTGCAGGCCGAAGAAGACGAAGAACACGGCCGCGAACAGGTCGCGCAGCGGGGCGAGCAGATTGTGGGCGCCCTCGGCGACCTCGCCGGAGAGCGCGATGCCGACGAGGAAGGCGCCGACGGCGGCGGAGACCTGCAGCTGCTGGGCGATGCCCGCGACGAGGAGGGTCAGGCCCAGCACGACGAGCAGCAGCTTCTCGGAGTCGTCGCTGGAGACGAACCGGGAGATGATGCGGCCGTACCGGACGGCGAGGAAGAGCACCAGGCCGGCCACGGAGAGGGCGATGGCGAGGGTGACGCTGCCGGAGGCCAGGCCGACGCCGGCGAGCAGCGCGGTCACGATGGGCAGGTACACCGCCATCGCGAGGTCCTCGAGGACCAGGATGCTGAGGATGACCGGGGTCTCGCGGTTGCCCACCCGTCCCAGGTCGTTCATGACCTTGGCGATGACGCCGGAGGAGGAGATCCAGGTGACGCCGGCGAGGACGACGGCGGCGACCGGGCCCCAGCCCATCAGCAGGGCCGCGGCGGCGCCGGGCAGGGCGTTGAAGGCGGCGTCCACGAGACCCGCCGGGTACTGGGTCTTCAGGTTGGAGACCAGGTCGCTCGCGGTGTACTCGAGGCCGAGCATGAGCAGCAGGAGGACGACGCCGATCTCGGCGCCGATGGCGACGAACTCCTCGCTGGTGCCCAGTGGGAGGAGGCCGCCCTGGCCGAAGGCGAGCCCGGCCAGGAGGTAGAGCGGGATGGGCGAGAGCTGGAAGCGGGCGGCGAAGCGGCCGAGGAGACCGAGGCCGAGGATGATGGCGCCGAACTCGATGAGGAATATGGCGGTGGAGTGCATACGGTGGCCTACTCCTGTCCGAGTATCTCGGCGGCGGCCTGGACGCCTTCGCGGGTGCCGATGACGATGAGGATGTCGCCGCCGGCGAGGCGGAAGTCGGGGGCCGGGGAGGGAATGGCCTCGGCCCGGCGCAGCACGGCGACGACGGAGGCACCGGTGCGGGTGCGGATCTGCGACTCGCCCAGCACCCGCCCGTTCCAGTGGGACACCGAGGACAGTTCGATCCGCTCCGCCACCAGGCCCAGGTCCGTGGTGTGCAGCACGTTCGGGCTGTGGTGGGCCGGCATCAGCGCGTCGATCAGCGACGCGCTCTCGGGGCCGGTCAGCCGCAGCGAGTGGGCGCACGCGTCGGGGTCGTCGGCGCGGTAGAAGTTCACCGTGCGGGCGCCGTCCCGGTGTGCGATCACCGACAGGTGCCGGTGCTCACGCGTGGTGAGGTCGTACTGCACGCCGATGCCGGGCAGTGGTGTGGTGCTCATCCGTGGAGCGGGCACGGCCCATCCCCCTTTTGGTCGTTCATGGTCGTGACGCGGCGGCTGTGGGTTCCTCCCGCGGCGGTGCGGGGCCGAAGCGGCCAACCGCACATGTTGCCACTTGGCGCTGAGCGGGCAACATGGGTGTCAGCACGGATGGACAGCAGGCCCCACGGCCGGTGATGATGTCCGGCTGAACGTCTTCTTCGCAGGTCACGGCAGGAAAAAGTCCGGCAGCAGGTGGGCGGGGAGAGCGGACGGGGAGCCCACCCGGAAAGGCGGACGGATGCAGTTCTCGCTGTACTGGCGGATCTTCCTGCTCAACGCGGCCGTACTGGTGGTCGCGGTGCTCCTGCTGCTCGGCCCCGTCACGGTCTCCACGCCCGTCGCGCACGGCGAGGCCCTGGTGATCGGCGTGGGACTGGCCGCGATGCTGGTGGTCAACGCCGTACTGCTCCGGGTCGGCATGGCCCCGCTGCAACGGCTCACCCGCGCCATGGCCACCGCCGACCTGCTGCGGCCCGGCGCCCGCCCGGAGGTCACCGGACACGGCGAGATCGCCGGACTGACGGCGTCCTTCAACGCCATGCTCGACCGCCTGGAGTCCGAACGCGCCACCAGCAGCGGCCGCGTCCTCACCGCGCTGGAGGGCGAGCGGCGGCGCATCGCGCAGGAGCTGCACGACGAGATCGGGCAGACCCTCACCGCCGTGCTGCTGCAGATCAAGCACACCGCGCACCGGGCCCCCGGGCCCGTGCGCGAGGACCTCACCCAGGTGCAGGAGGCCGTGCGCGGCAGCCTCGAGGAGATCCGCCGCATCGCCCGCCGGCTGCGCCCCGGGGTGCTGGAGGAACTCGGCCTGCACAGCGCGCTGCGGGCGCTCGCCGCCGAGTTCTCGACGCCCGGCCTCGACGTACGGCCGCACATCGCGCCCGGAGTGCCGCCGCTCGACCCGGACACCGAACTGGTCTTCTACCGGGTCGCCCAGGAGGGCCTCACCAACATCGCCCGCCACTCCGGCGCCGGCCGCGCCGACCTCCAGCTGCGGCCCCTCCCGCAGGGCGGCGTGGGCCTGCTCGTCCGCGACGACGGCAAGGGCATCGGCGGCGCCCCCGAGGGCGCGGGCATCCGCGGCATGCGCGAACGCGCCCTCCTGATCGGCGCCCGCCTCACCGTCACGGCGGGGAGCGGCACAGGCACCGAGGTCCGGCTGGAGAGCGCCGCGGCGGGAACGGACGCCCCCCGGCCCGGACCGGGCCCCACCGCGACCGGACGGGACGTCACCCGGGCCGGCGGACGGGCGGACACAGCAGACCGGCCGGCCGACACGTCGGCCGAGGAACACGGAGCCGAGGAACGGAACCGATGACCGCACCCGTGCGCATCCTGCTCGCCGACGACCACGCCCTCGTGCGCCGGGGGGTGCGGCTCATCCTCGACAACGAGCCCGACCTGACGGTCGTGGCCGAGGCCGACGACGGCGCCGAGGCGGTCGCGCTGGCCCGGACCACACCGGTCGACCTGGCCATCCTGGACATCGCCATGCCCCGGGCGACGGGACTGCAGGCGGCCCGCGAGCTGTCCCGCATCCGCCCCGAGCTGCACATCCTGATCCTGACGATGTACGACAACGAGCAGTACTTCTTCGAGGCGCTCAAGGCGGGCGCCAGCGGATACGTCACCAAGTCGGTCGCCGACCGCGACCTGGTGGAGGCCTGCCGCGCCGCCGTACGGGGCGAGCCCTTCATCTACCCGGGCGCCGAGACCACGATCGTCCGCAAGTACCTCGACCGGGCCCGCCAGGGCGACGCCCTGCCCGCCCGGCCCATCACGGAGCGCGAGGAGGAGATCCTCAAGCTCGTCGCCGAGGGCCACACCTCGAAGGAGATCGGCGACATCCTGTTCATCAGCATCAAGACCGTGGAGCGCCACCGCGCCAACCTGCTCCAGAAACTGGGCCTGCGCGACCGCCTCGAACTGACCCGCTACGCCATCCGCGTCGGCCTGATCGAGCCGTGAACACCCGCCGCGCGCACCCCTCCTGACGCACCCGTCGCGGGCGTGGCCGGAGGGCGCGGCGGCGACGGTCCGGTAACGGCCGGCCCGCCCGGCGGCCGCCCCGCGCAATCGCGCCTCCGCCCGGTGGCTTACCCTGCGAATCCTCTACAGTGGGTGTAGATGCAGGTCATCCTGTGTCCTTCCCTGTTTCTCCCACACGACTTTCGCGAAGGAGCTACGGTCCAGCGATGGGTGAGCCTCCCAGTCCCTGCCGTGCCATACCCCGCCGTTCACGACGCGCGACGACTCACGGGGCGGGGGTGGCACGGTGACCGAGGTCCTGCTGCTCCTGCTCGCCCTGCTGCTGACGCTGGCCTGCGCGGTCTTCGTCGCGGCGGAGTTCTCGCTGACCACTGTCGAGCGCAGCGACCTGGAACGGGCCGCCGAGGCCGGTGAACGCGGCGCGGAGAGCGCGCTGCAGGCCGTGCGCCGGCTCACCTTCCAGCTGTCCGGCGCCCAGCTCGGCATCACGGTCACCTCGCTGGTGATCGGCATGCTCGCCGAACCCTCCATCGCGGCCCTGCTCAAGGGGCCGCTCGAGGCCCTGGGCCTGGGCGGCGCCGCCTCCGCGGTGGCGACCGTCCTCGGCGTCGTCCTCTCCACCGTGGTCCTGATGGTGGTGGGCGAACTGGTGCCCAAGAACTGGGCGATCTCCCGCCCGATGGCCGTCGCCAAGGTGGTCGCCGGGCCGCAGCGCGGCTTCACCGCCGCGTTCGGCCCCTTCATCCGGCACCTGAACAGCACCGCCAACCGGTTCGTGCGCCGCATGGGCCTGGAGCCCGCCGAGGAACTGGCCTCCGCCCGCAGCCCCGAGGAACTCGTCGCGCTCGCCCGGCACTCGGCCGCCGAGGGCGCCCTGGAGGCGGACTCCGCCGAACTGTTCGTGCGCACCCTGCACCTGAGCGAGCTGACCGCCGAGAACGTGATGACCCCGCGCGTGGACGTCAAGGCGCTCGAGGTGCACGCCACGGCCGCCGACGCGGCCAACCTCGCCCACGCGACCGGCCTGTCCCGCTTCCCGGTCTACCGCGACCACCTGGACGAGGTGACGGGCACCGTCCACATCCGTGACGTCCTCGCCCTCCCGCCCCAGGAGCGGGCCGCCACCCCGGTCACCGACCTGGCCACGCCGCCGCTGCTGGTCCCCGACAGCCTGCCCGCCGACCGGCTCCTGGAGCGGCTGCGCGCCACCCGCACCATGGCCGTCGTCATCGACGAGTACGGCGGCACGGCCGGCGTGGCCACCGTCGAGGACATCGTCGAGGAGGTCGTCGGCGAGGTCCGCGACGAGCACGACCCCGTCGAGGCCCCCGGCCTGGTACCCGCCCCGCGCACCGGGGACGGGCGCGCCACCTGGGAGGCGGACGGCAGCGTCCGCATCGACCAGCTCGCCGACATGGGCCTCACCGCGCCCGAGGGCCCGTACGAGACCGTGGCCGGCCTGGTCGCCACCCGGCTCAGCCGGATTCCCGTCAAGGGCGACACCCTCGAGATCGACGGCTGGGAACTGGCCGTGCTCGGCGTCGAACACCACCGCGCGGACCGCGTCCGCATCACCGCCCCCGCGGACCGGCCCGACGCCGGGACCGCCGTCCAGCACCTGGAGGAGGCCCGATGACCGCCCTGCAGCTCGCCATCGGCGTCCTCACCCTGTTCACCAACGCCTTCTTCGTCGGCGCCGAGTTCGCCCTGATCTCCGTCCGCCGCAGCCAGGTCGAACCCCGCGCGCGGGAGGGCAACACCCGCGCCAGGATGACCCTGTGGGGCCTGGAGCACCTCTCCGCGATGATGGCCACCGCCCAGCTGGGCATCACGGTCTCCTCGCTGGTCCTGGGCGCGGTCGCGGAACCCGCCATCGCGCACCTGCTGGAGCCCGTCTTCGAGTCGGTGAACGTCCCGCACCCGCTGGTGCACCCCATCTCCTTCGTCATCGCGCTCACCCTCGCCACCTACCTGCACATGCTGATCGGCGAGATGGTGCCGAAGAACATCGCGCTCGCCGCCCCGGTGCCGACCGCGCTGTTCCTCGGCCCGCCGCTGGTGGCGGTCACCCGGGCGCTCAAGCCGGTGGTCTTCGGCATCAACGCCTTCGCCAACGCGCTGCTGAAGCTGCTGAAGGTGGAGCCGAAGGACGAGGTCGAGTCCGTCTTCACCGACGACCAGCTCGCCCGCATGGTCGACGACTCCAGCGAGGCCGGACTGCTCAGCCCGGCCGACGGCGAGCGGCTGCGCGACGCGCTGGAGCTGGGCACCCGCCCGGTCGGCGAGATCCTCGTGCAGGTCCCGCACATGCGCACCGTCGACCACACCGTCACCCCGGCGCAGCTGGAGCGGACCGCCGCGGAGGCGGGCTTCTCGCGCTTCCCGGTGACCGGACCGAACAGCACCCTGCTCGGCTACCTGCACATCAAGGACACCCTCGGGGTCACCGAGCGCGACCGTCCCTTCCCGCGCGAGGCGCTGCACCCGATCACCCGGGTCCGCATCGACACCCCGCTGGACGACACCCTCACCGCCCTGCGGGCCTCGGGCAGCCACCTGGCCGCGGTCACGGGCGAGAAGGGCGCCGTGCTCGGCTTCGTGACGATGGAGGACGTCCTGACGGAACTGGTCGGCCCGGCCCCCGCCGCCGCCTGACCACGGGCCGGCCCGGGCGCACGCCGCCCGGGCCGGCCCGCCCCGCATCTCCCCGGGAACGCCGCGCGGTGTGCGGCGTTCCCGCACGCCCCGCACGCCGGTGAAGGAAATCCCGTTGAACCCGATGACGACGGCCCGGGACGGAAGCGGACGGTTATCCGTCGCCCGGGCCGTGGCCGCCCACTGCCGTGCCGTGACCGGCTCCCGCTGGTTCGCCGTCGGTGTCCTCCTGCTCATCCTCGCCAACGCGGTGGTGCTCGGCGTGGAGACCTACGCCGGTGTGGTGCACCGCTGGCACGACGAGCTCAAGATGATCGAGCACGGCTTCCTGGCCGCGTTCACCGTGGAGATCCTGCTCCGCGCCGGCGCCCACGCCGACCGGCCCCGCGACTTCTTCCGCGACCCATGGAACCTCTTCGACCTCGCCGTGGTCCTGTGCGCGTTCCTGCCCGTGATCCGGGAGAACGCGACCGTCCTCCGGCTGCTGCGGCTGGCCCGCGTGCTGCGCGCCGCCCGCTTCCTGCCCCAGCTGCGCGTGGTGCTCGTCGCGGTGGTCCGCAGCCTGCCCGGCACGGTGAGCTTCCTGCTGGTGGGCGCGCTGCTGCTGTACGTGTACGCGATGGTCGGCTGGGTCTTCTTCGCCGACGACGACCCCGAGCACTACGGCTCCCTCGGCCGTGCCGTGCTCACCCTGTTCCTGCTGATGACCCTGGACGGGCTCGGCGACGCGGTCCGGGCCGGCCTGGAGATCTCCCGCTGGAGCATCGTCTACTACGCCTCGTACGTCCTGATCGCCTCCTTCGTCCTGGTGAACGTGCTGATCGGAGTGGTCATCACCTCCCTCGACGAGGCGAGGGACATCGAGCGGGAGGAGGGCCGGCGCCCCCGCCCCGCGGTCGGCGGGGACCTCGACGAACGGCAGGTGCGCGACCGCATCGCCCGGGTCCGCACCGCCCTGGACGAGCTGGAGGAGAGCCTGGAGCACCGGCCTCCACCGCGTGTGCCGCATCCGCCGCATCGCGAGGAGGCGGTCGAGAGGGTGCCGTCCGGCTCGCTCCCCTCCTGAGGCTGCCCGAGGCCGAGGTGATGTGATCCGGGTCACCTTCCCGGGATTGGATGAGTGCCCGCCCGGGGCATCCTCCGTACCAGGGCGGGAGAACGTGTGCCCGGATGTGAGGATGGGGCGCCATGACGGCAGGGTGGGGGGCTCGCACAGCGCGCGCCGCGATGTTCGCGGCCGTCTGCGTGCTGCTCGCCGCCCTGGGGCACGCCGTCATGTCCGGGCAGGACGTGGCCTGGTGGACGCTGGCGGCCGCCCTGGCCGTGACCGGGGCCGCGGGCTGGTGCCTGGCGGGCCGTGAGCGCGGACTGCCGCTGGTGGTGTCCGTCGTCGTGGCCGCCCAGACGGCACTGCACGGGGCGTTCTCCCTCGCGCACGCCGGTACGGGGCCGGTGGGTGCCGCGCACCCGCACCCGCACATGGGGCACACCGACCCGGCCGGGCTGACCGCGCACGCCGGGCACGACTCCTCGTCGGCCGGCATGGTCGCCGCCCACCTGCTGGCCGCCCTGCTGTGCGGCCTGTGGCTGGCCTGTGGGGAACGGGCCGTCTTCCGGCTCCTGCGCGTCCTGGCGGGACGGCTCGCGGCGCCGCTGAGGCTGCTGCTCGTCCGGCCCGTGCCGCCGCGCCGCCCGCTGCCGCGCCCGCGCCGTGACCGCGACGACCGGTCGCCGCGCCTGCTCCTCCTCGTCTGCGCCCTCACTCGTCGGGGTCCGCCCGCGGGAACCGCTGTCCTGTAGACGACAGCCGGTGACCCGGGGCAGCCGTACGCGCCCCGGGCGCGGTCATACGCCCGTACGACCGTCTTCCCCTGCCCTGACGACCGAGAATGACATCAGGTGATCACTCCTGCCCCGCACACCGCGTTCGCGGTGCGCACCCCCGACGAGTCGACGACCGCGTGGGCGCTGGCCGCGCGCGGCGGCGACGCGGCCGCCGTCGACCGTTTCGTCCGCGCCCTGCACCGCGACGTGAGGAGATACGTCGCCCACCTGTGCGCGGATCCGCAGGCCGTCGACGACCTGGCGCAGGACACGTTCCTGCGGGCCCTCGGCAGCCTGCACGGGTTCGAGGGCCGTTCCTCGGCGCGGTCGTGGCTGCTGGCCATCGCACGCCGCGCGGTGGTCGACAGCCACCGGTACGCCGCCTCCCGCCCGCGCCTCAGCGACGTACCGGACTGGCAGCTGGTCGTCGAACGGGCCCAGCCGGGCGGTCTGCCCGGTTTCGACGACGGCATAGCGCTGCTCGACCTGCTGGCGGCCCTGCCCGACGAGCGCCGCGAGGCGTTCGTGCTCACCCAGCTGCTGGGGCTGCCCTACGAGGAGGCCGCCGCGGTGAGCGACTGCCCCGTCGGGACGGTCCGGTCCCGGGTCGCCCGGGCCCGGACGACCCTCGTGGACCTGCTGGCCGCTGCCGACCGGCCCGCCGTGCCGGCCGCCTGACCCGTGGGTGAGCCCTCGAGGGTCACAGGCCGTCGTGCTCACCGTCGTCGTGCCGGGGGCTCTCGCCCACTCCCGTGCCGCCCGGCTGTCCGCCACCGGTCGAGCCGTAGCCCCCGGTGATGCCGGGCTGCATGTCGGCGTCGGCCTCCTCCTTGCTGATGTGGCGCCGGGCCCTGACGCCCGGGCGGCGCTCCGGGTAGGGGTAGTCGAACGGGCGGGCCTCCGCGCGCCGGCGCTCGGCCTCGGCCTGCTCCTGCGCGGCCCGCTCGGGGTCCACGGCGGCGTTGATGTTCTCGCGCTTGCGGTCGTTGTCGGCGTTCATGCGCACCGGGTACCCGGAGTCGTACCGGGTACCCGGTGCGCGTGGGGGAGCGGGCTCAGCGGAAGTTCACGTCACTGCACAGGAAGTACGTCTGGTCCATGTGCGACGCCTGCCAGATCGTGTAGACCACGTGACGGCCGCTGCGGCCCGGGGCGCTCACGTCGACCGAGTAGTTCGGGCCGGGGGCGTACCGGCCGGTCCGGGCGACCAGCTCCAGGTCGCTCCAGCGCAGCGCCCGGGTCGCGGGGTTCACGCCCTGGCGGGTGACGTAGACCAGGAGGTAGTCCGCGCCGTGGCTCGCCTGGTCGTGCAGCCTGACGGTGAAGTTGCTGCCGATGTCCGTGGTCCGCCAGGCGCCCACGGTGTCCATCGCGTTGTACCGGCCGCCCTCGGTGCGGCCGCCGCTGCACAGCTGTCCGTCGGGAACGACGGCCTGGAAGTTGCCGCCGGAACCGTCCCGGTAGAGGCCGTTCCAGTTCCACATGGCGTTCGAGTCGGCCTGCCAGGCCTGCCAGCACATGGGGTCCTGCTGGGCCATGGCCGGGTTCTGGAAGTCGCTGCCCCAGCGCTGCCAGCAACCGTAGTTGCGGGACGCCGGGTCGACCACGGAACCGTGGGCCGCGGCGCTGCCGCTCCAGGGGACGAGGCACAGCAGTACGGCGGTGAGCAGGCTCAGGGCGAGGGTCGGGCGGGACAAGGCCCGCTTGTCCGCGCCATGACAAGCAACGGTCACGGTCTGCCTCTTCTCACGTGGGGGGGTGTGTGAGGGGTGTGGGGGGTGGCCGCGGGAGGCGGGGTGCCGGTGCGCTCCCGCGCTACTCAGGCTGTGCCGCGCGCAACACGGCTGCAACCTGTGATTGCGCCACTTCCGTCTGTCCTGGCGTGTTCGATGCCCGGTTCGACACCGGGCCGGAACGCGCCGGGCCACCGGTGGCGGGCCCGCTCCGGTTGACGGAAAGTGGCGGGAACACGGACGAGAAGACCTTCGTTGTCCCGGTACACCTCAAGCACAAGGAGCACGCTCTTGTCCGCCAGATCGACGGACCCTTCGGGGCACAGTCCCCGACCATCCCGCCAGACTCCCCCTGAGCCCGGCACGTGGCGGGATGGTGTTCGATGAGTGCCGCACTGGGCCTCCTGGCCGTTCTCGTCCTGACCCTGGGCACCGGTTACTTCGTCGCCCAGGAATTCGCCTACGTCTCCGCCGACCGGCTCGCGCTCGCCCGCGAGGCCCAGGCCGGTGACAAGAGGGCCGCCCGCGCGCTGAAGGTGCTCGAGCGGCTGTCGTTCATGCTGTCCGGCGCCCAGCTGGGCATCACCGTCACCGGACTGGTCGTCGGCTTCATCGCCGAGCCGTCCGTGTCCGCGCTGCTGGAGCCGGTGCTGAGCGGGGTCGGTCTTCCCGACGGCGCCGTCACCGGCATCTCCGTGGTGCTGGCGTTCGTGCTGGCCACGTTCATCCAGATGGTGATCGGCGAGCTGGCCCCGAAGAACCTCGCCATCGCGGTCCCGGAGCGGCTGGCGAAGTCGCTGGCCGCCTCGACGCTCATGTACCTGAAGGCCGTCGGCCCGGTGATCCGGGTCTTCGACAGCGCCGCCAACCGGCTGCTGCGCGGCATCGGCATCGAGCCGGTCGAGGAACTGCACCACGGCGCCACCCTGGAGGAACTCGGCCAGCTGATCGGCGAGTCCCACCAGCAGGGCCAGCTGCCCAAGAACACCGCCGACCTCCTCGACCACGCGCTGGCCTTCTCCGACCGGACCCTCGCCGAGGTGATGGTGCCGCGCGTCGACGCCACCTTCGTCCGCCAGGACGCCTCCGCGGCCGAGGCGGTCGGCCTGATCGGCCGGTACGGCCACTCCAACTACCCCGTCCTCGGCGACCACCCCGACGACATCGGCGGCGTGGTCGGCGTCCGCGAGCTGACGCGGCTGCCCGTCGACCGGCTCGGGAGCACCACGGCGGCCCGGATCGCGCGCCGTCCGCTGCTGCTGCCGGACACGCTGCCGCTGCCGGACGCCGTCGAGCGGATGCGTGAGCGGGACGAGGAGTTCGCCGTCGTCCTGGACGAGCACGGCGGTGTCGCGGGCATCGTCACGTACGAGGACATCGCCGAGGAACTGGTCGGCGACATCGCCGACGAGAGCGACGTCGTCACCGAGATCGCCGTCGCCGACGCGGACGGCTGGCTGGTGGACGCCGGACGGCGCCTCGACGAGGTCGCCGAGGTGACCGGGATCGAGCTGCCCGAGGAGGAGGACTTCGACACCGTGGCCGGACTGATCGTGGACCGGCTGGGCCGTTTCCCCGCCGTCGGCGACCGGCTCACCGTCGCACTGTCCGGCGGGGACACCGTGGAGATCGAGGTACGCGGCCTCGACCGGCACGTACCGGAGCGGGTGCGGCTGGAGCGCAAGGCCGCCGCACAGGGTGAGGAGGAGCAGGCATGAGTTTCCCGATGGCTCTTTTCGTCACCGTACTCCTGCTGATCGGCAGCGGGTTCTTCGTGGCCGCCGAGTTCGCGCTGGTCGCGGCGAAGCGGCACCGCATGGAACGGGCGGCGGCCGAGGGGCGGCGCGGCGCCAAGGCGGCCCTCGCGGGCATGCGCGAGCTGTCCCTGATGCTGGCCGGCGCCCAGCTGGGCATCACCGTCTGCACGCTGGGCCTCGGCTCGGTGTCCAAGCCGGCGATCTCGCACGAGCTCGACCCGCTGCTGCAGGACCTGGGCCTGCCGACCGCGCTCAGCTACGGCGTCGCGTTCGCCCTGGCGATGATCGTCGTGGTGTTCCTGCACATGGTGGTCGGTGAGATGGCCCCCAAGTCCTGGGCCATCGCCCACCCCGAGAAGTCGGCGATGCTGCTCTCCCCGCCGTTCCGGGCCGTGGTCACGGTGGTGCGCCCGCTGATCTGGGTGCTCAACCGGATCAGCAACGCGCTGGTGCGCCTGTTCAAGGTCACGCCGCGGGACGAGATCGTCGAGGTCCACAACCGTGAGCAACTGGCGCACCTGGTGGAGGAGTCCGAGCGGCTCGGCCTGATCAGCAAGGACGACTCCGAGCTGATCACCGCTTCGCTCACCGAGCCGCAGACCCCGGTGGCCGACGTCCTGATCCCGGCGGCCCGCATCATCTCGGTGCCGGCCGGGGCGGACCTGGACGCCGTCCTCGCCACGGCGGCCGAGCACGACCGCAACCGGCTGCTCGTCCGCGACGGATCCGTGGTCGTCGGCTCGGTCCACGCGCGCGACGCCCTGATCGCCCGCAGCCGGGGCCGCACCGCCACGGCCCGCGCCCTGGCCCGCCCCGTGCCGGAGCTGAACGCGGGGGACACCGTCGGCCACGCCATCGAGGTCCTGCGCCAGCGCCGCGCGTCCCTCGCGGTCGTCCACGACGACACCGGGTCCCTCATCGGGCTGGTGGTCCTGGACGACCTCCTGGCCCGCCTGCTGCATCCGCAGCCCGCGTAAGGAGTCCGCGCGCGTCTCCTCGGCGTCCCCCGGCCGGCATCCCGTCGGCCGGGGGACGCCGTCGTCGTACGGGGCGCGCCCGCCGCGGGAGGTGGTACCCGGCCCTGGAGCGTCCGGACGCCTCAACTCCCGTCCGTAGTCCCATGGTTGCCCTATCCGGTTCCACGAGGTTCAGATCGGCCGTCGCGTGGTAACCGATGAGGAGCGCTCACGGTTCGGGCCGGGGTCGCGGGCCGGCTCTCCGCCCGCGTGTGCGGTCGGCCGTATGCGCGATCCCTGAACACACGGTGCGGGGCGGCCGCCGCCTTCGGCAACGGCGGCGGCCGCCGGCGCGAGGACCCGGGTGGCCTTCCGGGCACGGAACCTCGCGCGGAATCGTCCTCACGGCGGCCTGGGGCGTGCGGGAACGGCGCCCCAGCTCGAACGCGGCCGGAGGACGAGGGACCGGGGCCCGCTTCACCGTCACCGCGGGATGCGGGCCCCGGCTCCCTGGTGGGTTCAGTTGTCGTGCTCGGGCTCACGGCGGTGCCCGGCGTTCCGCGGATCGCTCCTCGCGCACCGCGGGGTGCCGTCGAACGGTACGGACTGCCGTCAAATTATCCGGCGGAGGGCAGGACACCAACCCCGTCGGCGTGAAGTGCCGTCGGGGACAGGGCCGTTCAGGAAGATCACCGCGGCTCTCCGGTGACCGCTCGCACCTCGCGGCACCCGCCACGTCACGGGGGCACCGGCCCGCGGCGGTGTCAGGGGACGGGGTCGCCGCCCCCGACCGCGGAGGCCCCGCCCTCGTCCGCCGGGGGCCTGGATATCGGCGGGAAGGTGCCCGGCCGTGCGGGGCCGGGAAGCCGCGGAACGCCGTGACCACGGGATCCGACGGGCAGGCGCCAGTGCAGACCGGTGCGGTTCAGCGCACGGTCGATGGGGGAGCTGACGGCCACCAGGGTCAGTCCGCCGCCCGTGCACTGCAGCGCACTGTGGATACCGAGCAGGGTGAACAGACTCGCGTGGTCGCACCAGGTGACCGAGGACACGTCGAGGGCCACAGAACATCTGCCGCCACCCACCACCGCCTCGACCACTCGATCACACAGTTCCTGCACCGTGTCACGATCCAGTTCGCCGAACAAACGCAGCCGTGCGACGCGGCCCTCGGCGACGGAGATGTCGCGAATAACCAGCCGAGAACACACACTCATATCCTTCCACGCGCCCGCACGGGCTACGTCACGCCAGGGCGAATCGGCAAGTGCCAACGGCAGGCCGCATTCCGCCCGCCCGGGGGTGGCGCGCTCTCGCGTGTTCGAATTTACGTTCGATACTGTGAGGGAGGAGGTGGAGGTCATGGCGACAGGCGCGACGGCTCATGAGGTGTCGACGGTGATGCATGTGCGCTGCCCGGAGCGGTTGCCGGAGGAGGTCTACCGGGAGGTGCTGGAGCAGCTCGCCGAGCTGTCGCCGGTGGTGCAGGCGCTGCCGCCCGGGGCGGCGCTGGTGGAGCTCAAGGGGGCGCTGCGCTACCACGGCGCGGACGCGCGGCGGCTGGGGGAGGTGCTGCGGCTGCGCACGCTGACCCGGCTGGGGGTGGACGTACGGGTCGGGATCGGGCCGGCCGTCGCGGTCGCGGCCACTGCCTCCGGGCGGGTGGACCCGGCCGGGGGCGTGCTCGTGGTCGAGCCTGCCGAGGTCACCGAGTGGCTGGCGCCGCTGCCGGTCGACGCGCTGTACGGGATCGGCCCCCGCCAGGCGGAGGTACTGAGGGACTACGGCATCCACACCGTGGGCCTGCTCGCCGCGGTGCCGCCCGCCACCGTGCAGCGGCTGCTGGGCGGCACCGCCGGACGGCTGGCCGCGGACCGGGCCCGTGGCATCGACCCGCGCCCCGTCGTCCCGCGCGAGCTGCCCGCCTCCGCCACGGTCCGCCACACCTTCGACCGGCACACCCTGGACGGTGCCGCCGTCCGGGCGGCGCTGCTCGACCTCGTGGTCCAGCTCGGCCTGCGCCTGCGCGGGCGCGGCCAGGCGGCCCGGGCGCTGCAGATGTCGCTGCGGTTCGCCGGGGGCACGAGCTGGGAGAAGACCCGCCGGCTCACCGGGCCCTCCGCGCACGAGGACGACCTGCGTCAGACGGCCTACCGGCTGCTGGACGCCGCCGGCCTCCAGCGCGCCCGCCTCACCGGCATCGCCCTCAGGGCCCAGGACCTCGTCCCCGCCGGCCAGGTCGCCGAGCAGCTCAGCCTGGACCGGGCCCGCGCGGCCCGGCTGGCCGCCGAGTCGGCCCTGGACCGCATCCGCGACAAGTTCGGCCCCGACGCCGTCGGCCCCGCGGCCGCCCTCCGCCGCGCCTCCTGAACGCCACCCCGCGGAGGGGCCGCCGGCTACCGCCTGCCGCGGACGAGCAGGTGGAGGAAGTACGGCGTGCCGATCACGGCCGTCATCAGCCCGGCGCCGAGCTGGGCCGGCGCGATCACCGTGCGGCCGATCAGGTCGGCCGCGCACACCAGCGCCGCACCGAGCAGCATCGCCACCGGCACGACCCGGACGTGCCGCCGGCCCACCAGGGCCCGGGCCGCGTGCGGGGCCACCAGACCCACGAAGCCGATGGTGCCCGCCGAGGCGACGGCGGTGGCGCTGAGCAGGACGCCCACCACCAGGAAGGCGAGCCGGCTCGGGGCGAGCGGCAGCCCGAGCAGCCGGGGGGTGTCCTCGTTCAGCGACACCAGGTCCAGCTCGGTGCGCCGGGCGACGGCCACCGCGGTGCCGAGGACCAGGACGAGCGCGACGGGCAGCACGTCCGGCAGGGTCCTGCCGTACGTGGAACCGGACAGCCAGGTCAGCGCCTTCGTCGCGTTGAACGGGTCGGTGAGCACGATCGTCAGGCTGATCAGGGCCGTCGTCCCGGCGGAGACCCCGATGCCGACGAGGACGAGCCGGTTCTGCCGGAAACCGCCGCGCGCGGCGAGCCCGAAGACGAGGACCGAGGTCAGGGCCGCACCCGCGAACGCGGCACCGGCGACGCTCCACGGCCCGGCGAGCGGCGCACTCGTCACGAGGAGGACGGCACCCAGCCCGGCGCCGCCCGAGACGCCCAGCACCCCGGGCTCCGCCAGCGGGTTGCGGGTCACGGCCTGCACCAGCGTGCCGGCCAGGGCGAGCGCCGCGCCCGCGAGGAGCGCCGCGGCCACCCGGGGCACCCGGGTGTCGAGCACGAAGGACACGGTCCGCCCCGCCCTGCCCTGGACCCAGTTCACGACATCGCCGAGCAGCAGCTTGCTGTCCCCGAGCAGCACGCCGGCGATCGTCACGCCGACGAGCACCACCACGAGGACGGTCACGGTGGCCAGGAACGCCTTCCGGCCCGGGATGCGCATCCGGTCCGGCGCGTCGGCCCCGCCCGTGTCACGGACGCGGAGCGCCATCACCACCAGGAAGACGGCGCCCACGACGCTGGTGACGACGCCCGTGGGGACGGCGACCGCGGTGTCGGCCCGCACCAGCGCGCGCAGCAGCACGTCCGAGCCCAGCACCAGCGCGGCGCCCACCAGGCCGGCCGCGAGCACGCTCGTACGGGCCCGGGTGAAGCCGCGGAACCGGCGGGCGAGCGGCCGGACCAGGGCCGGCGCGCACAGACCGACGAACCCGATCGGACCGGCGAGGGTGACCGCGGCGGCGGACAGCAGCGCCGCCAGCACGACCGCGGTGACCCGGGTGGCCCGCACCGGGACGCCGAGGCCCCGGGCCGCGTCGTCGCCGAGGCCCAGCGCGTCGATCCGGCGGGCCACCAGCAGCAGGCCGGCCACTCCGGCGAGGGCGACGGGCAGCATGCGGAGGACGCCGTCGAAGCCGTTCTGGCCGATGCTGCCCTGGTTCCACGCGTAGAGGCCCTCCGTCTGCTCGGGGAACAGCAGCAGCAGCCCCTCGGTGACGGAGGTGAGGCCGAGGGCGAGCGCGGTGCCGGCCAGGACCAGCCGTACGGTGCCCGTGCCGAGGCCGGACAGCCCGAGGACGACGGCCGCCGCCGCGAGCCCGCCGGCGAACGCGATGCCGGAGGAGGCCAGGAGCGGCAGCGAGACGCCCGTGACGGCGGCCAGTCCGAGCGCCAGGTAGGAGCCCGCGTTCACCGCGAGGGTGTCGGGCGAGGCGAGCACGTTGCGGCTGACCGCCTGCAGGGCGGCGCCCGCCGCGCCGAGGGCGACGCCGACCAGGAGGCCGGCGGCCGCCCGCGGCAGCCGGGAGGCGACGACGACGGACGCGTCACCGGGGTCGGCCCGGCCGGTGAGCGCCTTGAACACCTCGGCGGGGCCGACGGCGGCGGTGCCCTGGGTGAGGTCGACGACGTCGAGGACG